>JBDRZP010000017.1 GCA_039804025.1 candidate division WOR-3 bacterium | reverse complement strand
CTTGGTTTAAGAAGATTTAAGGCAGAAATTACCTCCTGTCCAGGTTGTGGAAGAACAAAATCCTCTTATTTTAGGGAAATTGCTGAAAAAGTAAGTCTCTATCTCGAGGAAAAATCAAAGGTAGATGATAGGTATAAAAATTTAAAAGTTGCTGTAATGGGTTGTGTTGTAAATGGTCCAGGTGAATCAAAATTTGCTGATATTGGTCTTTCCCTTCCAGGTATTGGTGAAAAAAAAGCTGCAATTTATGTTAAAGGTAAGTTTAAAAAAAGTATTGAAATTGAAAAAGCTGAAGAGGAACTTATAAGTGAAATTGAAAACTTTATCAAAAATAACTAAAAAGGAGGTAATATGTTTAAAAGTTTATATAAAAAACTCCTATTTTTCTTAATCACTTTTAATTTTCTTTTTTCTCAAATAGGCCCAACTTTTGGTATAAGAGAAAATCCACCTATGGTATATGCACTTATAAATGCTAAAATAATAGTAAAGTCAGGTTTAGTAATTGAAAATGGAAAAATAGTGATAAGGAAGGGGATTATTGAGAAGGTGGGGAAGGATATTGAGATACCATCTGATGCATATGCTATTGACCTTAAAGGAAAATGGGTTTATCCAGGATTTATAGAACCCTATTTTATTTATAAGGGTGAAAAGAAGATTGAAACTACTTCAGGTTCTACTTACTCATTTTTTCCAGGCTCAAAGGAAAAAAAGGAAATTAAAAAGGGTGTTTATTACTGGAATGATAATGTGAATCCTCAGGTAGATATAGCGGATATATATTTTCCTGATGAAAAGATGATAAAGGATTATGTTTCAAATGGTTTTACAGCAGCACTTTTTGTTCCTGAAAAGGGTATTTTTAAAGGTAAAAGTAGTCTTTTTTCCCTTTTAAATGAGAAACCAAGTTTAACCCTTTTAAAGAAGGATGTTTTTGAACATATAAGTTTTGATGTTAAAGAAGATGAAGATTATCCGAATTCTCTTATGGGTGCTATTGCTTTAATAAGACAAGTTTTTTATGATGTTATATGGCATAAAAAGGTATGGGAAAATTACGAGAAAAATAAAAGTGAGAAAAAACCTGAATTTATAAAGAATTTAAAAGACCTTGAGGATTTCCTTTATGGTAAAAAGAAGGTAATTTTTGAAACAAAGGATGATCTTTATATTTACAGGGCAAAAAAAATAGCAAGAGAATTTAATCTTGATTATACTGTCCTTGGATCAGGTTATGAATACAGGCAAATTGAACTTTTAAAGGAATTTAAAAATCCTATAATAATACCCTTAAATTTTGAAGAGGATTTAAAATTTGAAACACCTGAAGAGGCATTAAATATTCCTTTAAGTAAACTTTTACATTATAAATATTCTTCTTATAACCCCTATTTACTCTATAAAAATAAAATCGAATTTGCTTTAACAACTTATGGATTAAAAAGTCCTTCTGAATTCTGGGATAATTTAAAAAAGATAATAGAAAGGGGTTTTCCTGAAGAATACGCTTTAAAAGCATTAACTGAAATACCAGCGAAACTACTTGGAATAGATGATAAAATGGGATCAATAGAAAAAGGTAAACTTGCCCATCTTTTAATAACTGATGGTGATATTTTTAAAGAAGGAAAAATTTACGAAGTTTTTATTGATGGAAAAAGAATTATAATTAGAAAAGAATTTCCTGATTTAGAAGGTAAATGGGAAATTGTTTTGAATATAGAAAAAAAGGAAATCAAAGGAGAAATTGAATTAAAGGGAACAGAGGATAAATACTCTGGAACATTCATTTATGGTGATAAAAAAATAAATATTGATAAGATTAAACTTGATTTTGCCCACATTAACCTTGTTCTTAATGGTAAAGAGATTGGATTTGAAGGACTTTTAAATTTAAGTGGAAAGTTTGAAGATGGAATAATTATCGGAAAAGGGATTTTACCTGATGGAAGAATTTTTGATTTTCAGATGAATTTTAAGGAAAAGATAAAAAAGGAAGAGGAGAAAAAAGAAACTCTTACAAAATTTGAGGATGTTGAATTTTTCTTTCCCATGACTGCCTATGGTTACGAAAAATTACCTGAAACCCCTCAATATATACTTGTAAAGGATGCTACCTTATGGACTGCAAGTGATAAGGGTATTCTTGAAGGTTATGATATGTTAGTTGAAAATGGGAAAATTAAAAAGATTTCAAAAGATATTGAGCCTCCAAAAAATGCTATTATAATAAATGGAAAAGGAAAGCATGTAACACCCGGAATTATTGATCCTCATTCTCACATAGCAGTAACAGGTGATGTAAATGAGTCAGGTGATGCAATTACTTCTGAGGTGAGAATTGAAGATGTTTTGAATCCTTATGATATTGAAATTTATAGGGTTTTATCAGGTGGGGTTACAATGACGGCAGTTCTTCATGGTTCAGCAAACCCAATAGGCGGTCAGTGTGCTGTTATTAAATTAAAGTGGGGTTCTAAAAATCCTGAGGAACTTTTATATAAAAAGGCTCCTCCTCTACTTAAATTTGCTCTTGGAGAAAATCCAAAACAATCAAACTGGGAAATCCCAACTAAAAGATATCCGAAAACAAGAATGGGAGTGAGAGAAATAATAAGGGATAATTTTTTAGCTGCCCTTGATTACGAGAAAAAATTAAAGGATAAGGGAGAAATTATAAGGAGAGATCTTGAAAAGGAGGCAATACTTGAAGTTTTAAGGAATAAAAGATTTGCATGGGTTCATTCTTATAGGCAAGATGAGATTTTAATGTTTATAAATCTCGCAAAAGAATTTGGGATAAAAAATGTTAGTTTTCAACATGCTCTTGAGGCTTATAAAGTTGCAGAGAAAATAAAAGAAGCAGGTTTTTCTGTTACAACCTTTTCAGATTGGTGGGCATATAAATTTGAAGTTTACGATGCTATTCCTTATGGCGCTTATCTTATGTATAAAACAGGTGTTTTGACCTCCCTTCATTCTGATTTTTCAGAAGTTGCAAGGAGGTTGAATTCTGAAGCAGCAAAAATAGTTAAATATGGGGGTTTAAAAAAAGAGGAAGCTATAAAACTTATTACAATTAATCCGGCTAAACAGTTAGGTGTAGATAAATATGTGGGTTCTCTTGAAGAAGGGAAGGAAGCAGATTTTGTTATATGGGATAATGACCCTCTTTCACCTTTCAGTAAGGTTCTTGAAGTTTATATTGAGGGTAGAAAATTTTTTGATAGAGAAATGGATTTAAAATTAAGGGAAAGGGATAAAAAATTAAAGATGGAACTTGTTAATTACTACCTCAATAATAAATATAAAACAAAATCTAAACCATCTTTTGAAAAATTTAAAATGGGGGGTTAAAAATGAAAAAAACATTTATAGTTTCATTTTTAGTTTCCTTACTTTATTCAAATATTCAGATTCCCGGCGAACCTCAAAAAGGATATCTTGCACTTATTAACGGATTTATTCATACAGTTACAAATGGAGATATTGAAAATGGTCAGATTTTAATTAAGGATGGTAAGATTGTTGATCTCGGTAAAGAAATAAAAATTCCAGAAAATTCTGTTATTATAGATTTTAAAGGGAATCATGTTTATCCAGGTTTTATAGATGCAAATTCAATTATAGGACTTATCGAGATTTCTTCTATTGAGGCAACTCTTGATTATGCTGAGGTTCTTGATTTTAACCCAAATGCAAGGGCAGAGGTCGCGATAAATCCTGATAGTGAACTTTTACCTGTTACAAGGGCAAATGGAATTTTAATAAGTAATGTTGTTCCTCAAGGGGGTATAATAACAGGTAGTTCATCAGTTATAATGCTTGATGGTTGGACAAATGAGGATATGGTTTTAAAAAGCATATCAGGAATTCATCTCAAATGGCCTTCAAAAAGGGAGTTTTCATACAGATTTTACATGAGACCAAAATCAGAGGAAGAACTTTTAAAAGAATATGAAGAAAAGGTTAAAAAGATCAAGGAATTTTTTGAGGATGCTTATTCCTATTTAAAAGCTAAGTATTCTGATAAAAAATTAGGTGAATTTTATGATACAGATGAGAGGTTTGAAGCAATGATCCCACTTTTAAAAGGTGAGGTGCCCCTATTTATTCATGCTGATGGGTATTACGAGATAAGAGATGCTCTTGATTTTTTTGGTAATTTTAAAAATATTAGGTTAATTTTGGTTGGGGGTTACGATTCATGGAGGTTGGCTTACGAATTGAAGAGTAAGAATATTCCTGTAATAATAACAGGGATACACACAAATCCTATTAGAGAAGATGACCCATATGACGAGCCTTTTACTTTGCCTTATAAACTTTATAAAGAAGGTGTTAAGTTCTGTATAGCAAATTCAGCGAGTGCTTTTTCAGCGAGTAATGCGAGGAATCTTCCCTATAAGGTGAGTACTGCCTGTGCTTTTGGTTTGCCTTTAGAAGAGGGTATAAAGTCAATAACAATTTATGCTGCTGAAATTCTCGGTATATCGGATAGAGTTGGTTCAATTGAAAAGGGTAAGGATGCAACTTTAATAGTTACAGATGGTAATCCTCTTGATATAAAGACGAATGTTTTAATGGCATTTATTCAGGGTAAAAAAGTTGATCTTGAAAGTAAACAAACTTTGCTTTTTAAGAAGTATTTAAAGAAATATAAAGATTCAGGGTTAATCTCAGATAGTCCTTAATCTTTAAAGGGTTTTATTGAAGCTAAATAGTTTCTTTTTTGTAAAAAATTTGTAAATTTAATAGATTATAATTAAAAAAAGGAGGTTAAAAAATGAAAAAATTAATAATTATAATTGTATGTATCTTATCTCTAAAATCTCAGACAATAATAAATGAGTCAAACTGGCCATATGGATTGAATCAGATAGGAAATCAGTGGCAATGGTATGCTAATTCTTCACCTATTGCTGTTAATATGGATTCTTTAATTAACCAGACTAATGTATGGCATTTTGAGACAGGACCAACTGCTCAAGTTTGGACAAGTACTTTACTTGATTTGACAAATGTTCCAGGAAATCCACCTCCTGGTTCTCAGTTTGCTGAAAGACAACAAATAACAGGTCAGCCTTTAACTTATATGTATGAATCAGAAAATTCAAATGGTATGTATGTTTATGGGTTTTACAATCAATCTTATGGTCAGATAAATTATTCTCCATACTGGATACCTTATAAATTTCCAATGCAACTTGGTTCTAACTGGATAACTCAATACAATTGGGAATTTTATGGGGATGTTGTTCATGAGGAATATAATGATACAGTTGTCAGGGAGGGGATTCTTTATTTACCTGATCCCTTAGGAGGTCCTTATCCATGTCTTGTAATTAGGCAGAGATATCATGCCTATGATGATTACGGAATAATAAATGAGTATAGGTATATCTATGAATGGGTTGTCCCGAATCTTGGTTCAGCGGCTACCATTATGAGTCAATCGCCTGAAATGAATCCTTATTTTACAACAGCTGAAAGATATATAAGACTTAAAAGTGCAACATTAAATGAAGTAAGTCCACCCACTTTTTCCCAAACAGAACTTTTTTCTTCTTCCTGTTATGGTCCTTTCATAGTAAAAAGTAAAATTACAGATCCTTCAGGAATTTATACTGATTCACTTTATTATAAATTTTCTAATACAGGATGGGTTAGAGTTTATCATGATAGTGTTAAAAACAATGTTTATTATTTTACGATACCACAGGTCAATCCACCAGTGACTTGTAATTATTATATTGTAGCATATGACAATTCAACTAATCATAATAGGGGAACAGATCCACAGGGAGCTCCTTTAAATACTTATTCTTTCTTTTTTATTGATCCCCAGCAGGATAATTTTCCACCTAAATTTTACAACACAACAGTATGGCATGATACATCTTACGCGGGTCCCTATCCAGTAAAATCTACGATTATAGATTCTGGAGGATGTATAGATTTTGCTTTATTATATTATAGAATCGGGGGAAGTGGTCCTTATAATGCCAAATTTCCTGACTCAGTAAAAGAGAACACTTATTATTTTAAAATACCTCAGGTTATTCCTCCAACAGTGATAGAATATTATTTAATGGCTCAAGATTATTCTTATAATGGAAATGTTGGATACGATCCACAGAATGCTCCTAATTCAGTTTATATATTTAATGTTATTGATAATATGCCCCCTTCTTTTACAGGTACAACAGTATGGCGTGATACTACTTTTAATGGACCTTTCCCTGTAAAATCAGTTATAAAAGATCCTGCTGGTATACAATGGGCAAGAATATACTTTAAAATTTTTACTAATCCATGGGATTCACTTCCCTATGATTCTGTTAAAGGTGATACTTTTCATTTTCATATCCCACCTATTACTCAAACATCTATAATAAGATATTATTTAAAAGCAAAGGATAATAACCAGAATGTTGGAAGAGATCCCTCTAATCCGACCCAGTATTATCAATTTATTGCAAACTATGTTAATGTGGATGAAAATTTAGTTAATAGAGGTGAACTTGTATTTAATGAAGATATAAAAAATAAAAAGTTATACTTATTTGTTCCTGAAGAGGATTTTATATCTTTAAAAATCTATAAGGCTAATGGGGGGTTAATGAAGAAAATTTTAGAGGGTAAAGTAAATAGAGGTGTTTATGAATTTTCCTTTAAAGAATTAAAAAGGGGAATATACTTTATTGTGCTGAATTCAGAAAAAAATAAAAAAATAAGAAAAATGCTATGTGTAAGGTAACACTTTTTTTATTTACACTTTTAGGAATTATAAAAATAGAAGATGTTAAGAAAAATTCCTCTTCATATGTGGAAAATCAGATTCTGATTAAATTAAAAAAAGGTGTGAAGGAAGATGAATTTTTTTCTAAAAATGGTTTAAAGATATTAAGAAAAAGCCAATATGGGAATTTTTATACAGTTTTCACAGAAGAAAATATAGAAAAGATGATCGATAAGTTAAAAACTGAAAGTGAAGTTATGTATGTTCAGCCAAATGTTAAGTGGTATATAACTCTTCATGATATAAAATGGATACCGAATGATCCCTATCTTTCTTATCAATGGCATTTTTCTAAAATAAGACTTTTTCAAGCCTGGGATATTGAACAGGGAGGAAAAAGCGAAGTTAAAGTGGGTGTTCTTGATACAGGTTGTGCTTTTGAAGATTTTCCTGTCCCAATTTACGAGAGAGATGAAGTAAATTCTGATTGGTATAAAAAAGCACCTGATTTTGATAGGGCTAATTTTATAAACGGTTTTGATTTTGTCCATAATGATTTTCATCCTAATGATGATCACGGTCACGGAACATTTGTTTCAGCAACAATAATTGAAAGCACGAATAATGGAAAAGGTGTTGCAGGAATAGCATTCAACATAACCCTTATGCCAATAAAGGTTATAAATTCTTATGGATGGGGTTCAACTGATTGGGTAACAGATGGACTTTACTATGCAGTAGAGCACGGTTGTAATATTATAAATATGAGCATTGCATCCGCAGTTGATCCAGGTCCTATATTCTATGAGGCAATTCAATATGCATATTCAAAAGGGGTAATAATGGTTGCTGGTGCAGGAAATAGCGCCTATCGCGAACCCTATTTCCCTGCAGCATATAAAGAAGTAATAGGGGTCGGAGCAACAAATTCAGCTGATTCCTTAACTTTTTATTCCAATTATGGTGATACAATAGATGTTGTTGCGCCAGGTGGAGATTTAATAGATAGAGATGGAAATGGTTTTCCTGACCTTGTTGTTCAACAGACAATTGGAATGAGGGAAATAGGTTTTCCAAAACCAAAACCTGATACCTTTTTTTATGTAGGAATGGCTGGAACTTCAATGGCCACTCCACATGTGTCAGGTGTTATTGCGTTAATGCTTTCTCATAAGATACCCACTAAAAATATAAGGAAAATACTGAGAATTTATTCAAAAGATTTAGGAACGAGAGGTTATGATACTTTATATGGATTTGGTAGAATAGATGCTTTTTATGCCCTTGGAGGAGGTGATACAGTAGGACCTTCTATTTTAAACACAACAATATGGACAGATACAAATTTTTCTGGTCCTTTTCTTATATGGTCCGAGATTAAAGATCTGTTTGGCTTGAAAAATAAAAAATTATTTTATAAATTTAACAGTGAACCATGGGATTCACTTTTTCCATGTGATTCTTTTTTATCTAAATTCTTATTTTTGATTCCTAATGTTAATGGTCCTACCTTTATAAGATACTATTTGAAAGCAAAAGACCTTTCAGATAATATATCTTTTGACCCTGAAAATGCACCAACAATTACATACGGTTTTTTTGTTAATGTATCGAATATTGAGGAAAATGTTAAAAAAGAAGAAAATAAAATAATAATTTTTTATGATATAACCGGAAGAAAAATAAATGAAAATTTAAGAAAAAGAAAAATTTATTTTATAAAAGAAAGAAAAAAATTTAAAAAAATTATTACCTTTTAAGTTCTATAACGAAAAAAGTATAACCATTTTGTGGTAAAACACTTTCCCTTTGTAATGTATATGTATGAGAACCTGCACCAGGTTCATCATAACTTACAAGAGTTACACCAAAGTAACCATATTGACCATACAAAATATCATAATATCCTCCTCCGCAAGCACTTGCTATAGGTGTTCCATCTCTTAAAACTCTTATAAATCCATCAACAGCACCTCCAGAAGCATTAGTCTGTAAGTGAGCATATATTAAAACAACAGAACCATCTTCTCCTGTTCCATGTGATGTATAATTAAGCGTTGCAACATTAGTCCAGCTTATTCCAGAGGGTTCATAATAACTTTTTGATCCCACAAATCCCTGATTATAAAAATCACCAAGTAAGTGGAATCTTGACAATGGATTATCTGTTCCGATACCCACATTAGGATTTACTCCGCCAGAATTATCAAGAGCGTAAATCTGGTTTGTTCCATAATTTACTTCCCAGCCCATTTTAGGCTGTATCCAAAAAATTTTGTTTTCTTCTTTTCTGGAACCAGAAGATGATATGATTAATCCTGAAAGGATTAAATTTGTAATACCACCAGCCATTATACTCAGTATAATGTTTTTCATCTTAAACCTCCTTTTTATAGTAGATTATAAGCTTTGAAATTTACAAATTTTTTACAATTGATTCATATTTTTCTTTAATTAAATTAGCCTTTAATTTTTCGTTAATTTCCTCATATATTAGGATTAATTTTTTATAGGGAAATTCAAGATAGGGGTCAAGTTTTATAATTTTTTCTAAACATTCTATTTCTTTTTCTCTAATTTTTAAACTCTCATAAATTATAGCCAATTTTTCTAAAACTTTTATTCTTTCTTTTTTAAGTTCTGAAATAATATTATCAAAAAATTCATTTCCTTTATCTTCTTCTAAAAATTCATTTTCAGTTTCACTTATAAATTTTTCAAAATAATTAAGAGCATTTCCATAATCACCTTTTTCAAAAAAGCTTTCACCCATATTCCTTTTTTCTTTTAGATCAAAATAATCTATAAAAACATTTTTTCTTTCTAAGAATCTGTAACCTTCTATATTTCTCTCAAGAAAAATATTAAGTTCATTATTAAGAAAGGAAAAAAGAATTGAGATAGATTTGACATATTTTTCAGAGTATTTTCCATAAAGAATTTCAATAATTCTCCTTTTACTTACCCATCTGTTTTTCATAAAAACCAGGATTTTAAAAAACTGTCTTAATTTTTTTCTTTGAAGAATTATTTTTTCCTCACCTAAAATTATTTCAAAATTTCCAAAGAGTTTTATAGTAAGTGGAGGGGGTTCAATTTGAAAATAATACAAAATATCTTTTATTATTTTTTTGCTTCCTTACCCTTCTTACTGATTTCTTTGAAAATTGATTTTGAATAAATTTTCTTATCAACTATTATTTCAGGTAAAAATTCAATAGGAATTTCATTATCTTTGATTGCCTTTAAAAGAACATCCTTGTCAGAAAGTATATTAATGAGTATTTTTTTTAGATAATGATTTGAATAAATAAATTCATCTATTTTATTTTCCTTTATAGTTCTATAAAAGAATAAAGCATCTCTTCTAAAATAACCAAAAAAAGCCTCGGGGTATCTTTTAAAGTTAGTTAAAATTCTCTTTGCTTTTTCTATTTCTTTTCTTTTAAGATAATAGATAAAAAGACAAGTTTCAAAAAGGAATTCAAAATAGATAAGTTTTTTCTTTCTTACAGTTTCTATATATTTTAAAATTTCTCTTTCTGAAAATTTTTCTATACTTAAAAGAAATTTTTCTATTAAACCTTCCCATTTTTTCACAATTTCTAAAAATTTAAAAGAAAAAAATTTATCAGAATATGTATTGAAAAGATAAAATTTTGTTTCCTTTCTTGCAAGTCTCATAAGTAATAAGTAATAGTAGCTTTTTAAAAGAGGGGGTAAATTTTTTTCATTTATTTTTGATATTATATTCCTTGCTTCCTCAAATTTATTCCAATCTATACAGAGAGAAGTTTTTTCAATTAAAAAATAGTATTTTCCAAGAAAGGCACTTTTTTCTAAATATTCTTCGATGGAATTTAATATTGAAAGGGATTTTTCAAAATTACCTTTTAATCTTTCAATTCTTGCCATTATACAGGAAAAGATAACAGTAATATCGTAAAGTTTTTTATTTCTTGCAATCTCAATGCCTTCTTCAATTAAATCGTAAGATTTTTCAAATTTTCCTTTATAAAAATTTAAAAGGGCTTCTTGGATTAAAAGAGATAGATATTTTCTTTTATCTTTTAGTTTTTTTGTGATGCTTAATAGTTCTGAATAATGAAGTTCAGGAGAGAAATATGAACGGATTATTTCGTTTTTTAAAATTTTCAAGTTTATTTTAAATTTTTTAGAAAGATGTAAAAGTCCTTTATTTATATAGACTAAAGCTTTTCTAATATTTCCTTCTTCAATAAGAATAGCAGAATATATGGAAATAAAGGTATATTTGCTATAATTTGATAATGAATTAAAAGAACTTTCTAAATTTTTTAATATATTTTTTGTTTCATTTAAATCTCCATATTTAAAAAAAATTTTGGCAAAAAGAAGCTTAATTTCCTCGGATAAAGGAATTGAGTAATATATTTCTTTAAGAAATTTAGGGTCAATTCGTTCAAAAATAATATCAAATTTTTTTTCTAATATTTTTATAAGAGATTTATGTTTTTTATAGGAATTTAAAAGATTATAAAAAAACTTTTCAAATTCCTTTTTATTGTTTATTTTTTCTATATTTGAAAGAATTTCTTTTTTAATCATCTATTTCTTTTTATTGATATAAATATTCCAATAAAAGATAAAATACTAAAAGTTAGAAAGGTTATTTTTGAACTTATTAAAAACAGATGAAAATTTTCAGGAACAATTTTTTTACCTCCTATATAGAATGTCAATAAGAGGGTAACAAGTGCCATACTGAACAATTGGCCCAAAACTCTCATTGTGGCAAGCATTCCAGCAGAAACACCATAAAATTTTTTATCAACTGAGCTCATAATAGCATTTGTATTGGGAGAGGAAAACGTTCCCAGTCCCAAACCGAGAAGAATTAGATTAAAAATTATGAATAGGATTTTTGTATTTTCTTCTAAAAATGTAAATATTAAAAGAGAGAGAAATGTTAAAAACATACCAAAGGAGGCGACTTTGCTGGGTTCTATTTTATCAGACAATCTTCCTGCAAGGGGGGAAATTGTTGCCATCACAATTGGCTGACTTAGAAGGATTATTCCTGTTTCCCTTGGATTCATACCTTTTATATATTGAAGATAAAGGCTTAAAATAAATGTAACACCTGCGGTTGATGCATAGTTTATAAAAGTTGCAAGATTTGAAAAGGAAAAAACTAAATTTTTTCTAAGAAGATTTACATTTAATATAGGGTATTCGTTTTTAATCTCAAAATTTAAAAACAAAATAGTTCCAGAGACACCAATTAAAAAAAATATTATACCATTTTTTGAAGGCAATAGTGAAAGACCATAAATAAGAAAGAATAGGGCAACTCCATATATTGTAGCACCTTTAATATCAAATTTTTCTTTTTTTAAATTTTTAAATTCCATCTTAAAACTCAAAATTAGATAAATTGCTGTTATAAAAGAAAAAATTGAATTAAAAATAAATATGCTTCTCCATCCGAATTCCTTAGTTAAAATTCCTCCTAAAAAGGGACCTAAAGAAAGTCCTGTGTATACAGAAGCAGAATTTATTCCAAGTGCTTTTCCTCTTTCTTCTTTTGGAAAAACTTCTGTCAATATAACAATTCCCATTCCAAATATCATTGCTGCACCAATTCCCTGAATTACCCTTAAAAAGATTATAGAGAAGGGATTTGAAAAAAGGGATAAAAGAAAAGAAGAAAATGAGTAGATTATGAGACCTGACAGAAATATTTTTTTTCTTCCGTATATATCTGCTATTTTACCTGAAGGTAGAAGAAATATTGAAACTGAAAGTAAATAGGATGTTGCAATCCATGCTAAAACAGATGCTGAAAGAGAAAGTTCTTTTCCCATGATTGGTAATGCAACATTTATTGAAGAGCCCATAAAAGGTGTTATAAAAGAGGACATACAGGCAATTATAAGGATTGAGGACTTCTTATTCATTTTAAAAGTTTTAATAAAAGTTCAACAGCCTTTTCAGGATTATTTTCTTCAATACCTGCTTCAATTTTAAAAGGAACTTTAATTTTTACCAAGGGTTTATTCAATTTACTGCAAATTGCAAGTTCCATGAGTGTTCCATATTCACCATCAATAGCAATAATTCCGTCAGAGGATTTAACTATTATTATATTTCTTGCCATTCCCATTCCAGTAGTTATAGGTATTTTAACCCATTTATTGCTTTCTTCTTTTGAATCACCTGGTAATATACCTATTGTGAGTCCACCAGCCTCATAGGCACCTTTACAGGCTGCTTCCATAACACCACTTAATCCTCCACAGATTAAGATGTTACCACTTTTAGCAATGTTTTTACCAACTTCATAGGCAATCTCGTAAATTTCTTTTGTGCAGGTTGAACCACCTATTACACCAATTAATTTTTGCATAATTTAAATTATAAGTTTAAAATTTTATATGATGATTATTAGAGTAAAAGTTTTTACTGAATCAAAAAGGGATGAAATTTTTAAAATTTCTGAAAATTCTTTTGAGATAAAGGTAAGGGAAAAACCTATAAAGGGTGAAGCAAATAAAAAAGTAATTAAGATTCTTTCAGATTACTTTAAAGTTCCTGAATCAAAAATAAGAATTATAAAGGGGTTTAAAGAAAGGAATAAGATCTTTGAAATTAAAATATGAAAAAGATAAAAAGAGTAAAAAATGATAGAGAGGAAAAATTAAAGAGAATTGCTTTAAAGATGCTTGAGATTATCAAATTTTTTGAAAAATAGGCAAAAGGCAACAAAGGATGCTTTTGGAGTGGCAAGGGCTACGGTATATTTATGGAAAAAGAAATTCAAGGCATTGCAGGGTAAATAGAGTCCTTATTCCTAAATCAAAAGAAATAATAAAGAGAAGACAAAAGATTTTTCATTTTTAAATGGTTGGGTTTGTAAAAAATAAATATTTTAGAATTGGTAGAGTAATTTTATTTTAAATTTTTATTGAACTAAATGTTATGGTATTCTACATAAAGTTGGTATTTAATACATTTTTGCTTTATAATTTTATGCTATGGAAATATTTGGAATAGGTCTTACATTGCTTGCAGGAGTTTTAACTTATTTTGCATGGAGTAATGGCAGATGGATGAAAGAGATGATAAGCAAACAGAATGAAATGCTAAATAAACAGAATGAAATTTTGAATAAACATACTGAAATATTAAATAAGCAAACTGAAATGCTAAATAAGATGACAGAGATGTTAAATAAGCAATCAGAAACACTGAATAGACATACAGAAATTCTAAATAGGCAATCAGAGATGTTAGAAAAGATAAGTGAGATGCTTTATAAGATGGATGAGACTTTAAGGGTTATGGAAAAGAATGCAGAGGAAAGGCATAAAGAAGTATTGGAGATTATAAGACATTTGAAATAAAAAGAAAAAATCTAAAGATTTTATTTTTTAAAATTTAGTAAGACCTGAAGAATACGAAAATTGATATAAAAAATTTATAAAAGAAGAGTATATAGAAATTTTTTAATTTTCAAATAATTAAAGAAGTGATAATTGGAGTTTTTACTTTTGTTTATGTTATCATTTAAACTTCGTTAATTGGGAATAGTGTTAATTTTATTCTAAACTTATTTGACTTTTTTATAAACTTTGAAATAAAATTGGATTGTTAAGTAGGGAGGTATAAATATGTGGGTATTTATACTTATAAATCTGATGAATGCGGGGGTTAATTACAAGCCCTTGGAAATGTTTCCTCCTTCTGAAATTGAGGTAAAGGCAGGTTTTGATTCAATGAATGTCCGCTTCATAGGAAACTGGCCATTTGGTGCTTCTTCTGCAACTATTTTTGATCCTTCAAGAAATTTAGTGTTTTTAGGCTCTGGTGGGGGTGTTTATATTCTTAATGTTTCAGATCCTTCAAATCCGGTAAAGGTCTCAGAATTTCACACAAGGGGAGTTGTTTATGGACTTTTTTATGAACCAGCAAATCAAAGATTATATATTGCAGCAGAAAAAGGAGGGCTTGAGATATGGGATGTAACAGATGCATCAAATCCAAACAAACTGGGTCATTATTTTACACCTGGCTATTCTTACGGTGTATATGTTTCAGGGAATTATGCATATGTTGCTGATAGGTGGGCTGGTTTAAGGATAATAGATATTTCAAATCCTTTATCTCCATATGAAGTAGGATATTATGATACACCTGGTAACTCTTACGGTGTATATGTTTCAGGAAATTATGCATATGTTGCTGATCATACTGCTGGTTTAAGGATAATAGATGTTTCGGATCCTTCGTCACCATCTCAAGTAGGATATTATGATACACCTGGCTATGCCAAGGGTGTATATGTTTCAGGGAATTACGCATATGTTGCTGATCTTTATGCTGGTTTAAGGATAATAGATGTTTCGGATCCTTCATCACCATATGAAGTAGGATATTATGATACACCCGGCTATTCTTATGGTGTATATGTTTCAGGGAATTATGCATATGTTGCTGATCTTTATGCTGGTTTAAGGATAATAGATGTTTCGGATCCTTCATCACCATCTGAAGTAGGATATTATGATACACCTGGTGAATCTTACGGTGTATATGTTTCAGGGAATTATGCGTATGTTGCTGATGGCTGGGCTGGTTTAAGGATAATAGATGTTTCAATTCCTTCATCACCATCACAAGCAGGATATTATAATACACCTAGCTATTCTCATGGTGTATATGTTTCAGGAAATTATGCATATGTTGCTAATTGGATGGCTGGTTTAAGGATAATAGATGTTTCAAATCCTTCATTACCATATGAAGCAGGATATTATGATACACCCGGCTATGCAGAGGGTGTTTATGTTTCAGGGAATTACGCATATGTTGCTGATTTTACTGCTGGTCTAAGGATAATAGATGTTTCAATTCCTTCTTCACCATCTCAAGTAGGGTATTATGATACACCTGGCTATGCAGAGGGTGTATATGTTTCAGGCAATTATGCATATGTTGCTGATGGTGGGGCTGGTCTAAGAATAATAGATGTTTCAAATCCCTCTTTACCATCTGAAGTAGGATATTATGATACACCTGGCTGGGCTTATGGTGTATATGTTTCAGGCAATTATGCATATGTGGCTGATGGTGATTCTGGTTTAAGGATAATAGATATTTCAGTTCCTTCATCACCATCAGAAGTAGGGTATTATGATACACCTGGCAAGTCTTACGGTGTATATGTTTCAGGAAATTACGCATATGTTGCTGATTATAATGCTGGTTTAAGGATAATAGATGTTTCAATTCCTTCATCACCATATGAAGCAGGGTATTATGATACACCTGGCTCTTCTTATAGTGTATATGTTTCAGGAAATTACGCATATGTTGCTGATTTCGGGGCTGGTTTAAGGATAATAGATGTTTCAAATCCCTCTTTACCATCTGAAGTAGGATATTATCTTCTACCTGAATATGCTTATGGTGTATATGTTTCAGGCAATTATGCCTATGTTACTGATTTGGGTGCTGGTTTACAGATTTATGAATTTTATGGAGTAGGAATAAAGGAGAAAGATTTTTCAAAAGAAGGATTTAGGTTATTAAGTAATATTGTTAAAAATGAAATAAAGATTGAATTAAGTCCTTTGATTAAAGATAAAATAAGTCAATTTGAACTCTATAATGTTCTTGGTGAGAAAGTTAGAACTTATATGGTGAATAAGTTAAATTCAAAAATTTCATTATCCGTTGATGGAATTTGCCCTGGCATTTACTTTTTAAAATATAAAGAGAATAAACCTTTTAAAGTTATAATCACAAGGTAAACTGAAAAATAAATTAAAATAAAATAAGGAAAAAAAAACAAAAAAAGAGTATTTTACATAAAATTGGTATTTAAAATAAGAAAGAGAAAAAGTTAAAAAATAATGATAGAGAGGAAAAAGTGATGGGGATTATCAAATTTTTTGAAAAATAGGCAAAAAGGCAACAAAGGATGCTTTTGGAGTTAAGAAGGATTAAAGACAAAGTTTGGTTTTGCTTATGCTTACAAATCTTTATAAGGTGAAAATGCAAAAGATTTTATGAGAAAATGCTTATGTTGAAAGATTTAAAGAGGACTATACAAGAACATTTTGTAGGAGGCACTTCTAAAGATCTTATTGAGCCAGAAAAATTCAATTTAAACCCCATAAATCTTTAAATAATTTTTCTCCCCTTGATTATTTTTTAAAAACATATATTAATAATCCTTATCAGTCTAAAATGTTATGGTATTATACATATAATTGACTTTAAAATAATTGAAAAATTATTATATACATTTTAAAAAGGAGGTTTTTATGCCTGTAGTAATTCTTTTTTTAAATTTTTGGTGTAATAAATTTATTTTGCTGGGAATAACACAAGAGGATTATCGTATAGAGACTCTTAAACACCTTGTCGGGTTAGATTCTATAATTTAAGAATATAAAACTTATCTGTGGATCGCACTAATAGGTCTCGGTCTTACTTTAATTTATGCTGTGTATTTACATTACGAAATAGAAAAAATTAAAAAATTTACAAAAGAGACAACAGAAAAATTTAAAGAAAATTTGGAAAAAGAAAGGATGATAGAAAAATTTGAAAATGAAAAATTTCAAGAGAAAATAAAGAAAATAGAAGAAGAAATTAAGGAACTTAAGGATGAAATTAAAAAAAGGATATAGAATAATAATAGCAGAGAAATGGATTATGAAGAACTTAAAAAATATAAAAGTTATAATTAGAAAGACAAAAAAGGCAGTAAATATTTTCAATAAGTATATTGAGAAAAATAAAATGGCTGTGTGCATTTCTTTTAACTTGTTAATTAAAGAACAAGTTTGACAAAATATTTTAGAATGTTTTATAATAATTTAAAATAAAAGTTAAATATTATAGAACAAAAGCATGAAAATGAAAAAAGTTAACGAACCAGCTCTCCACTATGAAGCTAAAAATTATATTGAAATTTCTTATAAAAAAACTTGCGATTGTCCAGATTCTTATTTAAGTTGCATATCCCCAAAAGAGTGGGTTAAAGGACAAGTTGCCATATGGGAATTCTATTATGAGAAAAGGGATATTAGAGATAAAGATATACATCCAGCGGTTTTCCCTATAGCATTGCCTAAGAAATGTATAGAGCTTTTGACTCATAAAGGAGAATTGGTTTTGGATCCATTTGTTGGAATTGGGACTACTTTAATTGCTGCGAAAGATACTGGAAGAAATGCAGTTGGTTTTGATTTAAATCCTAAGTATATAGAATTTGCAAAAAAAAGATTAGAAGAAGTACCTGAAATTTTTGAAAATAAAACAAAGCAGATTGCAATTTGTGATGATGCTTTAAACATTCCTAAATATTTAAAAGAAAATACAGTTTCTCTAATCGTAACTTCACCTCCATATGCAACCTTACTTTTAAGAGAAAGAAAAAATAAAAGTCTAAGATGTGATTTGAGAAAAAATAAATATTACAAAAAAATTCAGCAATATTCCTTTAATCCGAGAGATCTTGGAACTATGCCACCAAAAGAGTTTGCAAAAGCACTTGCAGAAATTTTTAAAGGAATTTTGCCAATTTTAAGACCTAAAAGGCATTGTATAATAAATTTAAATGATCTTTGGGAAAATAATAAAAGATATGCTACTCATTGTTATGTTATTGAGGAAATGGAAAAAGTTGGCTATGAATTAAGAAATATTATAATTTGGGATAAAAGAAATCTTGTCAATCTGGTTGGAATTTATGGTTATCCAAGTAATTATATAACTTTAAGTACTACTTTTGAATATTTACTTGACTTTTGGAGACCTAAATGAGTTTAAATTCTTTTGAGGATTTAAAAAAGAGATTAGTTGAAATAAAAGAGATGGGATTTATAAAAACTCATAGAGTTGGAGAAACTGGCATTGGAAAAACTCTTGAAGATTTATTAGGAATAAATGAAAATAATGTTCCAGGTCCAAATGCTTTGGGGTGGATAGAATTAAAAACATTTAGAAAAGATGCAAAAAGTATGATAACTTTGTTTACTCTTGCTCCTTCTCCACCTAAAATAAATTCAATTTTACTTGAAAAATATGGATATACATCACTAAGAGGAGATAGAAAAATACTTCATACAACAGTCAATGGATTGAATTTTAATACAATTAAAGGGAATTTAGGATTCAAAATTGACGTTGAAAAAGATAAAATAAATTTAGTTCATTTTAAGGACGGTGTAATTGCGTATTGGGAAGAAGAAAGATTAAAAGATGCTTTTGAAAGAAAAATAAAAAATTTATTACTTATTAAAGCGGAAACAAGAGGTGAAGGTAAAAATGAAGAATTTGGGTTTAATGAAGGATATTTATTAAGCGAATTTAGCTTCAAAAGTTTTAAAAAACTTATAAAAGAAGGGATTATTTTAATTGACATAAGAATTGGGCAATATTGTGACGGCAGAACTCATGACCATGGAACCGGATTTAGAATACTTCCCGATAAGTTAGACTTATGTTATCAAAATAGAGTAAAAATTTTATAAATAACAAGGAAGCAAAAATGGAAGAATTAAAGAGAAAAATAGGGGAATTGGCTGAAAAGGTTTATAAAAAAGTTGGTCCATTTGGATTTATTAAAGATACGGAATATGAAACTGCTCTTGCCTATGAATTCAGAAAAAAGGGGTTAAAATATCTTAAGCAACTTCAGGTAAACATAAAGTATGAGGATCAAATTTTAAAAGGTGGAAAAATTGATTCATAGCATTTGATAAAAATGAGGAAAATGGAATTATCGTTGAACTTAAAACAGGTGAAGATATCACAGGTGAGTATCTCCATCAATTATTAAATTATTACGAGGCGATAAAATCTAAAAAACGGGGTTTTCCTGAATTTATCTTCCGGAAAATAAAAGGTGGGATGATATTGAACTGAAGAGTAAATAAAGCAACAAAAAGTAAATTGCATGAAGGATTTAGAGAAGCCGAGAAAATACAAGTGGCTCTTGACATTGAAAAATTTAAACGAGAATACGGGAATATAATTGATTTGATTGAAATAGAAGTTCCTGTTGATAAAAAGAAAAAATAAAAACAAAAGTTAAAAAGATTTTAAATTTTTACATTTCCAGAGTAGAAGGTCTAAAATACTATTGTAATAAATGTTTAAAAACAGAAAAATAGGGGGTGTTCCTTTAATGATAATAGATGCAA
Source organism: candidate division WOR-3 bacterium (assembly GCA_039804025.1). NCBI lineage: Bacteria > Pseudomonadati > Caldifarciminota > Caldifarciminota bacterium. The sequence goes on along the minus strand of JBDRZP010000017.1, from coordinate 34,614 downwards.
CATTCACATCAATAGGATTTAATTATTTTACAGCAGTTGTTCCAAAAGTTTTAAAATTTAAAGAAGATTTTGTTGGTAAAGGAATAATTAAGGATGTTTGCGATTTATCAAAATTTGATTATAAAAAAGCATTTTATATATGGAAAAATAAAAGGGCATGGCATGTTATAAAAGAAATTTCCAAATATTTATGTGAATTAAAAAAAGAAAAAGGAATTTCTGATAAAGATGCTTTAAGATTATGGGCAAAAAATGCAAAACCTGAAAACTTAAAAAGTGATCTAATAGAAAAGATAAAAGGTGTTGGTCTTATAACATTTGAATATTTAAGGATGATGGGAGGAGTTGATACTATTATGCCTGATAAAATTGTTAAAAGAGTTTTAAATAAAATTTTTGAAGAAGCAGGTTTAGAAAAAGAAAATGATAATTTAAAATTCATTGAAAAGGGTGAAAAATTTTAAAGAGATATTAGATAATTTGAAAAATAAATTAAAAATACTTTAAGATTAAAATATGAGAACGAGAAAAAGTTTAAAAAATAATGATAGAGAGGAAAAATTGAGGGAAATTGCTTTAAAGAGGCTTGGGATTATCAAATTTTTTGAAAAATAGTCGAGAAGGTAACAAAGGATGCTTTTTAAAGTTTAAAGGTCTAAAGAGGACTATACAAGAACATTTTGTAGGAGGCACTCCTAAAGATCTTATTGAGCTAGAAAAATTCAATATTGTTATGGTATTCTACACTAACTTGACAAATTGAATTTAATATTGTATAATTAAACACCCCAAAATAGGCCCGTAGCTCAACAAGGTAGAGCGTCGGATTCCAAATCCGATGGTTGGGGGTTCAAATCCCTCCGGGCCTGTCTTTAATAAAAGGAGAATTACCTCTTAATGAGGGAATTGTTTTTTTTAGCCTGTTCGGTTTGTAAAAGAAGGAATTATAGAATTACAAAATCAAAGGATAAAAAGATGGTAAAAATGGAAACAAAGAAATACTGTAAATGGTGTAAAAAGCATACAGTGCATAAGGAAACTAAAATTAAGTAATAAATATGAATCCAGTTTTAAAATTTATAAATTTTTTGCGTGAGGTAAAGGTGGAAATGGATAGAATGGCATGGCCTGAAAGAAAGCTCGTTATGAGTGCTACTATAGGTGTAATTATATTTTCGATTATTGTATCTATCTTTATTTTTTTGCTTGACTTTATTTTTTCAAGATTAATTGGTTTAATACTAAAATGAAAGATTTAAAAGAAGAAACTCAGTGGATAGTTTTCTGGACACTGTCAGGAAGAGAGAACAAAGTAAAAAAAATCCTTGAGAATTTTATTGAAGAAAAGAATTTGAAAGATAAAATAAAACAGGTTCTTGTTCCTACAGAGACAAAAATTAGAATTTTAAAGGACGGAAGAAGAGTACCGCACCAGAAGCCCCTTTTTGCTGGATATGTGCTTGTTGAAATAAAAAAGGATGCAAGGGAAGTTATTACAATGCTTCAAAATTATGCGGGTTTAAGGCCATTACTGGCGAGAGACCCTACAAAAGATATTCCAATTCTTAAAAGAGAGGAAGTTGAAAAACTTCTTTTAACAATAAAAGAGGAGCAGGAAAGAAGAAAGGCAGAAAGTCCTTTTTTACCAGGAGATAAAGTTAGAATTCTTGCCGGACCTTTTGAAAATTTCACTGGTATTGTTGATAAAGTATTCCCTGATAAAGGAAAATTAAATGTAGTTGTAACAATTTTTGGAAGAGCAACAATGGTCTCTGACCTTGATTTTGATATGGTTGAAAGAGTGAGGTAAAAAATGAAAGGAAAAAAAGAAATTATTACCCAGATAAAATTACAAATACCTGCGGGGCAGGCTAACCCTGCTCCTCCCATAGGTCCTGCCCTTGGACAGCACGGGGTTAATATAATGGAATTCTGTAAAAGGTTTAATGAAGCTACAAAAAAGATGGAAGCTGGTCTTATTATTCCTGTTCTTATTACTGTTTATAAGGATAGATCTTTTGATTTTGTTTTAAAAACACCTCCAGCTTCTGTGTTGTTAAAAAAGAAAGCTCAAATAGTAAAGGGTTCTGGTGAGCCCAATAAGGTTAAAGTAGGTAGGGTCACAAAAAAGGATATTGAGGAAATTGCTAAAATGAAGATGAATGATTTAAATGCAACTACCTTGGAAGCAGCTATGAGGATTATTGAAGGAACAGCAAAAAGTATGGGAATTGAAGTTATAGAATCTTAAAGGAGGTAAAAATGCCAAAACATAGTAAAAGATTTTTGGCTTTACTTGAAAAAGTAGATAGAAATAAATATTATAAACCTGAAGAGGCTATACCTCTTTTAAAAGAACTTGCGACAGCTAAATTTCCTGAAACAGTTGAATGTGCCATCAAATTAAATGTTGATCCAAGAAAAGCTGACCAGATGGTTAGAGGAACATGTCTTTTGCCTTATGGAACTGGTAAAAAGGTTAAAGTTTTAGTTTTAACTCCTGGTGAGGGAGAAAAAGAAGCTCTTGATGCAGGAGCTGATTATGTTGGATTTAAAGAATATATTGACAAAATAAATCAAGGGTGGCTTGATTTTGATGTTGTTGTTACAACACCTGAAGCCATGAAAGAGGTTTCAAAACTGGGTAAAATTTTGGGTCCAAGGGGCTTAATGCCCTCACCTAAGACAGGGACTGTTACAAAGGATATTGGAAGAGTTGTAAAAGAACTTAAAAAGGGAAGAATAGAATTTAAAGTTGATAAAACAGGTAATATTCATGCTCCAATTGGTAAAGTAACTTTCTCTGAATCAGAGTTAATTGAAAATTTTTATGCTTTTTTGAATGAAGTTTTAAATGCAAGACCGTCTGGTGTAAAGGGGAATTATATTGAGAAAATTACCCTTTCAACAACCATGGGTCCTGGTTTAAAAATAGATTTAAATTACGCAATTGAAGAAGCAAGAAGGAGGAAAACATAATGCCCTCGGCACAAAAAATTAAAGCTGTTGAGAATTATACAAAAATTTTGGAAAATGTTAAGGCTATGTATGTGGTTGATTTTACAGGTTTTAATGTGGCTGAACTCAACGAATTAAGGAAAAAAATAAGAGAGGAAAAAGGACTTTTAAAAGTTGGTAAAAATACTCTATTTAAAATAGCGCTAAATAACTTGAAAATAGAAGGTCTTGAAAAGTTTCTTACTGGTGTTTCTGCTCTACTTTTAGCTTATGATGATCCCGTTTCTCCTTTGAAGGTTTTTTATGAATATTCAAAAGAAAAGGAAAAAGGAAAAATTAAAGGCGGTTATATAGAAGGTAGAATAATATCCGAGGAGGATGTAAACATACTTGCAAAATTACCTCCCAAGAATGTATTAATACAAAATTTAATTTCAAGAATAGGGGGTCCTCTTTATGGATTTTTATTTGTTTTAAATGGACTTTTAAGAAATCTTTTATATGTTTTAGTTGAAATTAAAAACAAAAAAGAGGGTTCTAATCCCTGATTAATTTTTAAAGGTAAAAAATGGCACAAAAATTAACCTTGGAAGAGATAATAGGTGGAATAGAAAACTTAACAGTACTGGAACTTGCGGAGTTAATCAAGAAACTTGAAGAAAAATTTGGAGTGTCTGCACAGGCTCCTGTTTTTGCAGCAGCTCCTGGTGCTGTTCCTGGTGCAGTTTCTGCTGAAGTAAAGGAAGAAAAAACTGAATATACTGTGATTCTCCAAGATGCTGGAGCTGAAAAAATAAAGGTTTTAAGGGAAGTAAGAGCAATAACAGGCTTAGGACTTAAAGAGGCTAAAGAATTGATTGATTCTGTTCCAAAACCTATCAAAGAAGGTGTATCAAAGGAAGAGGCTGAAGAAATAAAGAAAAAACTTGAAGCCCTTGGTGCTAAAGTGGAGTTAAAATAAAAAGATTTTTTCTTGATATAAAAAATATAAAAAAGCCGGTCCAATACCGGCAAAAAACCTTTTATAAATTTTAAAATGTTAAGAGAAAGAATTGGAACAAAAAAAGAAATTTTACCCATACCGGACCTATTAAAAATTCAAATAAGTTCTTTTAAAGAGTTTCTTCAGGAAGATGTAGAACCAGAAAAAAGAAAAGATGTGGGTTTAGAAAGTCTTTTAAGGGAATTTTTCCCGGTTGAAGATCCAGGTAAAAAATTTGTTCTTGAATATGTAGGATACAGGGTAGAAAAGCCAAGGTTTACTCCTGAAGAGTGTATTGAAAAAACTTTAACATACAGTGCACCTATTTATGTTAAATTTCGTTTAAGAGAACTTGATATAGAAACCGCTAAAACAAAAAAAGTAAGGGAAGAAGAAGTTTTCTTTCTTGATTTGCCTCTAATGACCCAAAGAGGAACTTTTATTGTAAACGGTATTGAAAGAGTTATAGTTAACCAATTGCACAGATCCCCAGGAGTTTATTTTGATATAGATCAGGAAGAGGGAAAATATAAATATATTGCTCTTTTTGTTCCCTATAGAGGCCCATGGATTGAATTCTCAATAGATTCTCAGAAAGTATTTGGGGTTACTATTCTTAAAAGAAGAAGATTTCCAGTTACAAGGATTATAAGAGCAATGGGGTATGAGAAGAGTTCTGATATTTTAAAATTATTCTTTGGCGAACCTGAATTGAAACCTATAAAATCAATTGAACCGGAACTTTATATACTTGCTGAGGAAATAGCAGGCCCACAGGGTGAACTCCTTTATGATACCTTGGATTTAGTTACAGAGAAAGTTATAGCAGGCATTGAGGCATTGGGTATTCAAAATGTAAAGGTTTATAATGTTGGAACACCCGGTCTTGATGTTATCGTGACCACAATAAGACATGATAGAGCTAAAACAAGATATGATGCTCTTGTTGCTATATACAGGTTGCTAAAATATATTGCGCCACCAAGCTTAGAAGAAGCAGAAGAATTTTTTAATGAGACATTCTTTTCAAAAGTTAGAATGGAACTTGGAGCTGTTGGAAGATATAAACTCAATGCAAGACTTGGACTGAACATTAATGAGAATGTTCACGAATTAACCAAAGAGGATTTAATAGCTCTTTTCAAAAAACTTCTTGATTTATATAATGGAAATGAAAAGCCTGATGATATAGATCACCTTGAAAATAGAAGAGTAAGAAGGGTTGGTGAGCTTCTTACAAATCATCTAAGGATGGCCTTTATGAAACTTCAGAGGAACATAAAGGAAAAAATGCTTTCAGAGAGAGATCAGATTATGACACCAAGACAGCTCATTAATCCCAAGATTATTGCAAATCTTTTAAAGTCCTTTTTTACAGTTAATAGATTATCCCAGTTTCTTGACCAGACAAACCCTCTGGCTGAGTTAACTCACAAAAGAAGACTTTCAGCTTTAGGTCCAGGAGGTTTAACAAGGGAAACAGCAGGTTTTGAGGTTAGAGATGTTCATCCAAGCCATTATGGAAGACTCTGTCCAATTGAAACTCCTGAAGGTCAGAATATAGGTCTTATTACTTCTTTAACAACCTATGCTGAAGTTGATGAATACGGTTTCATAAAAACCCCTTTAAGAAAAGTTGTAAAGGGTAAAGTAACAGACGAAGTTGTATTTATGACACCTGTTGAAGAAAAGAATTATAAAATAGCACCTGCGGATATAGAAATTAACGAGAAAGGTGAAATTGTTCAGGATTTTGTTCCTGTAAGATTTGGAGGAGGTTATCCTACTGTTAGAAAAGAAGAAGTAGATTTTATTGATGTTTCGCCAAGACAGCTTGTTTCTCCTTCGGCTTCTCTAATTCCCTTCCTGGAACATGACGATGCTAATAGAGCTCTTATGGGTTCAAACATGCAAAGACAGGCTGTTCCACTTATTGAACCCGAAGCCCCATTAGTAGGAACAGGTATGGAAAGAAAGATAGCATATGATACGGGAATGGTACTTCTTGCAAAAAGGGATGGTATTGTTCTTGAGGCTGATGCTAAAAAAATTGTTATAAAACCGGATAAGCCTTCAAAAACAGATCCCTTTGAGGAAGAGGACCTTGACATATATTATTTGACAAACTTTAAAAAAACAAATCAGGAAACAATTTTACATCATAGAGTAAGGGTTAAGCCTGGAGATAGAGTTAAAAAAGGAGATTTACTTGCAGATAACGCAGCTACAGATATGGGAGAGTTATCTCTTGGAAGAAACTTACTTGTCGCTTTTATTCCCTGGTATGGTTATAATTTTGAGGATGCCATTGTGGTTTCTGAAAGGCTTGTTAAAGAAGATGTATTCACCTCAATACATATAAAGGAGCTTGAAACAGCTGTTAGAGAGACAAAATTGGGACCAGAAGAAATAACAAGGGATATTCCAAATATAAGTGAGGAAGCTTTAAAGAATCTTGATGAATATGGAATTATTAGAATTGGAGCAGAAGTCGGACCAGATGATATTGTTGTAGGAAAAGTTTCACCAAAGGGTGAAAAGGAATATTCCCCTGAAGATAAATTAATTCAAGCAATTTTTGAACATAAGGCAAGAGAGGTTAAAGATTCATCTTTAAGAGTACCGCCTGGAGTTCAGGGTGTTGTGGTTGATGTAGTAATTTTAACAAGAAATTTTGATCATCCTCTTGCTAAAAAGATAATAAGAGAAAGAAGGCAAAAGCTGGAAGAGGAATTTTTGAGAAAAAGGGAAAAGGTAATATATTCACTTAGAGACAGGCTCTCTAAAATTTTGCTTGGTAAGAGAACAGAAATTTCACTTAGAAATAAAAGAGGTAAAATTCTTTTAAGAAAGGGTAGCACATTTAATGAAGATTTCTTCAGAGGAACTAAATACCTCGATGTAGTTTTTGAAGAAGGATTTTTAGGGAGTAAAAAGGAAGAGAAAGAAGTTATAGAACTTACAAGGAAAGCAAATGAAAAACTTGAAGAAATACAAAAAACATATGAATCAAGAAAGCAACTTGTTGAAATTGGTGATGAACTTCCTCATGGTGTTAATATGCTGATTAAAATCTATGTTGCCCAAAAAAGAGAATTGAAAGTAGGTGATAAACTTGCAGGAAGACACGGAAATAAAGGAGTTGTTGCTAAGATTGCTCCTGTTGAAGATATGCCATTCCTTGATGATGGGTCGCCTATTGATATTGTGTTAAACCCGCTTGGTGTTCCTTCAAGAATGAATGTTGGGCAAGTTCTTGAAACAATACTTGGTTGGGCAGCGAAGAAAAAGGGAGTGTATTATGCCACTCCGGTTTTTGAAGGTATGACTATTGAAGAAATAGAAAAAGAATTAAAGGAAGCTGGTTTGCCAGCAAATGGAAGAGTAAAAATCAGAGATGGGAGAACTGGTGAATTTCTTGATCAAGAAGTTACTGTTGGTTACATTTACATGATGAAGCTTGTTCATATGGTTGAAGATAAGATTCACGCAAGAGCTGTAGGACCTTACTCAATGATAACACAACAACCCTTAGGTGGAAAAGCAAGATTTGGGGGTCAGAGATTTGGAGAAATGGAAGTTTGGGCACTTGAAGCATATGGAGCAGCTTATACACTTCAAGAAATTTTAACAGTTAAGTCTGATGATGTTAAAGGGAGAAATAGATTGTATCAAGCAGTTATAAGAGGAGAAGAAGCACCTGAGCCCTCTTTACCTGTTTCTTTTGATGTATTGTTGAATGAATTAAGAGGGCTATGTTTAGATGTAGAAATTGAAAAAGAAAAAATTTAGTAAAAAAGGAGGTTAAAGGAATGAAACAATTAGTAGCAGGGTTACAACCTGAAGTTTTGAAAGCAATAAGGATTAAGCTTGCATCACCAGAGGCAATAAGAAGCTGGTCTTATGGTGAAGTAAAAACAGCAGAGACGATAAATTATAGGACTCAAAGACCTGAAAAAGGTGGACTCTTTTGTGAAGTAATTTTTGGTCCTGTAAAAGACTATGAATGTGCCTGTGGAGCATTTAAAGGAAAAAGATTTGCAGGAACTGTTTGTGATAAATGCGGGGTAGAAGTTACCTCTTCCTCTGTAAGAAGAGAAAGGATGGGTCATATTGAACTTGCGGTTCCAGTTGCTCATATATGGTTTTATAAAATTCCTCCTTCTACAATTGCTCTTTTACTTGATATAACTTCAAACGATCTTGAAAGTATTCTTTATTATGATAAGTATATTGTTATTGATCCAGGTGATACTCCTTTGCAGAAAAAACAAATTTTAACTGATAAAGAGTATGAAGAATTAATTTCAGAGTATAAGGATGGTTTCATAGCCGAGATGGGTGCTCCTGCAATAAAGAAACTTCTTAAAGAACTTGACCTTGAAGAACTTTCTGCAGAGCTCAGGGTTAAATTGAGAACTGAAAAAGCTACACAGATGAGAGGAAAAGTTTTAAAAAGATTGCAGATTGTAGATGCTTTTATAAATTCAGGAAATAAACCAGAGTGGATGATTCTTGAGGTATTACCTGTAATACCACCTGATTTGAGACCCCTTTTCCCTCTTGAAGGCGGAAGATATGCAACAAGTGATTTAAATGACCTTTATAGAAGAGTTATAAATAGAAACAACAGGATAAAAAATATAACAAAAATGGGTGCTCCTGAAATAATTCTAAGGAATGAGAAAAGATTGTTACAGGAAGCTGTTGATGCATTACTTGATAATTCAAGAAGGTCAAGACCGGTGATGGGTAAGCAGGGCAAACCCTATAAATCTCTTTCCGATATGTTAAGAGGTAAAAAGGGTAGATTTAGAAGGAATCTATTAGGTAAGAGAGTTGATTATTCAGGTAGATCAGTAATTGTTGTAGGTCCTGATTTGAAATTGAATGAAGTCGGAATTCCCAAAGAAATGGCTCTTGAACTTTTCAGACCTTTTGTAGAGAGAAGATTGGAAAAGAAAGGAATTGCTGAGTCATTAAGAAGTGCTAGAAAACTTGTTAGAGAAAGACCTGTGGAAGTATGGGAGATTCTGGAAGATATTGTTAAAGACCATCCAGTTTTATTAAATAGGGCTCCCACTCTCCATAGAGTCTCAATAGAGGCTTTTTATCCTAAATTAATAGAAGGGAAGGCTATACAATTGCATCCTCTTGTGTGTGTTCCATTTAATGCTGACTTTGATGGTGACCAGATGGCTGTTCATGTTCCTATATCACCAGAAGCAAGACTTGAATCACATTTTCTTATGCTACCAAGACATAATATTCTTTCACCTGCTCATGGTTCTCCTTTAATGTCTCCAACTCAGGACATAGTAATAGGATTGCATTATATCACTAAAATAAGAAAAGGAGCAAAAGGAGAAGGAATGAGATTTGGCACCTTTAATGAGGCAATTCTTGCTTATGAACTTGGAAAATTGGACCTTCACGCAGAAATTGATGTTGATGAAGTTCCTTTAAAAAATAAAAAGACAACAGTTGGCAGAATAATATTTAACAGAGCTCTTCCAGAAGGTTTTGAATACATTAATGAGGAGATGACAAAAAAGAAATTACAGGAATTAATAAAAGAAATTTATATTGGAAAGGGTTCCCTTATTTGTGAGGAAGTTCTGGATAAACTGAAGGACCTTGGATTTTACTGGGCTACAAAAGCAGGAATCACTTTTGGTATTGATGAAATGATTGTTCCTCCTGATAAGAAGAAAATTCTTAAAGAAACCGAAAGACAGCTTGAAAAAATAGAAAATAACTTTTTAAAGGGTAGAATATCAGCAGGAGAAAGATACAATGCTATTCTTGATTTATGGACAGAGGTAACTGAAATATTAACTGAAAAAATGGTTGAACTTATGAAAAATGATAGAGACGGGTTTAATTCCATATATATGATGATGAATTCTGGTGCAAGAGGATCATTGGACCAGGTAAAACAGCTTGCAGCAATGAGGGGTCTTATGGCAAGACCTAAAAGGATAATTGGTTTAACAGGAGAATTTATAGAAACACCCATTAAATCAAATTTGAAAGAGGGAATGACTGTTCTTGAATATTTCATTTCTACACACGGTGCAAGAAAAGGTCTTGCCGATACGGCTCTTAAAACTGCTGATGCAGGTTATCTTACAAGAAGACTTGTTGATGTAGCTCAGTCAGTGGTTATAGTTGAAGAAGATTGTGGCACTATTCAGGGAAGAGAAGTAAGTGCTCTAAAGGAAGGTGAAACGATTATTGAAACTCTCTCAGAAAGAATAGAAGGACATTTTTCAGCAGAAAATGTTAGAAACCCATTCACAGGTGAAATTATTGTAAAAGTAGGTGAATTGATTACAGAGGAAAAAGCTAAAGAAATAGAGGATCTTGGAATAGAAAAAGTAAAAGTTCGTCATGTTTTGACATGTGAATCAAAGGGTGGAATTTGTGTAAAATGTTACGGTAAGCATCTTGGCACAGGAAGAGTTGTAGAAATAGGTGAACCTGTGGGTGTTCTTGCTGCACAGAGTATAGGAGAACCTGGTACTCAGCTTACACTGAGAACCTTCCATATAGGTGGAGCTGCAACAAGAGTTCTTGAAAAATCAACACATGAAGCACCTTTCCCAGGAAAAGCTCTCTTTATTAACTTAAATATTTCAGAAAATAGCGAAGGTAAAATAGTTTCTGTTTCTAAAAAGGGGATGATTGTTATAACCCACAAAGATAATCCTGAAGTTAAAAGATACTTTGCTGTTCCTCAAGGAGCTGAATTAAAAGTAAAAGATAAATCTGAGGTTGAAAAGGGTGATATTTTGTGTGAATGGGAACCCTATACAATACCTATTCTTGCCACAAAATCTGGGATGGTTAAATTTGTAGACCTTGAGGAAGGTGTTACATACACTGAAACTGCTGAAGAAGGTAAAGTTGAAATAACAGTTATTGAAGATAGATCCAAAAAATTACATCCCAGAATAGAAATATTAAGAGATAAAAAGGTGCTTGAAGAGATTGCTCTTCCAAAAGAAGCAAGGTTAACTGTTAGAGAAGGTCAAGAAGTAAAAGCTGGGGATATAGTAGCTAAATTACCAAGAGAAGCAGGAAAAACAAGAGATATTACAGGTGGACTTCCCAGAGTAAATGATCTTTTTGAAGCTAAAGTTCCAAAAGATAAAGCAATTCTCGCTGAAATTAGTGGTGTTGTGAGAGTTGGAAAGCCAGAAAAAGGTTATAGAGAAGTTAAAATAATTTCTGAATCAGGACTTGAGATGTCATATAAAATTCCATATAGCAAGTATCTTCTTGTTGATGATGGAGAAAAAATTAACGCAGGTGAACCACTAACTCTCGGACCTATTGACCCCCATGATATTCTGAGAATTAAAGGTAGAATTGAAGTTCAGGAATTCCTTTTGGACCAGATACAGGAGATTTATAGACTCTCAGGTGTTAGAATCCATGATAAACACATAGGTATAATTGTAAGACAGATGATGAGGAATGTTAAAGTAGAGGATCCCGGAGATACACATTTTGTTAGAGGACAATTTGTTAATATAGAACAATTAGAGGAAGAAAATAAAAGAACAAGGGAAAGGGGGGGAAGGCCAGCTGTCTATTCTCCTGTTCTCCTTGGAATATCAAAAGCAGCTCTCTCCACAGATAGTTTCATTTCTGCTGCATCTTTCCAGGAAACGACAAGAGTTCTTGCTCAAGCTGCTCTTTATGGAAAAAGAGATGAATTAAAAGGTTTAAAAGAGAATGTGATTGTAGGTTCACTTGTTCCTTGTGGCACAGGTTTAAGAGAATTTCAGCAGATTAAAGTTTTGCCTAAAATTGAAGAGGAAGAACAGTATCTTGCGGCATAATTATGGAGAAATTCAATTTTTATGAAATAGAAAAAAAATGGCAAAAGTTCTGGGAAGAAAATAATTTATTTTCAGCTCCAAAGACTCCAAAGGATAAAATTTATGTTCTTGGTATGTTCCCTTATCCTTCCGGGGATCTCCATATGGGTCATGCAAGAAATTATACAATAACAGATGTTCTTGCAAGATATTTCAGAATGAAGGGGAAAGATGTTCTTCATCCCTTTGGATGGGATGCTTTTGGGTTACCTGCTGAAAATGCTGCAATTAAAAGGGGTATACATCCAAGGGAATGGACTTTTAAAAATATTGAAGATTCAAGAGAGGACATTAAGAAAATGGGAATATCCTATGACTGGTCAAGGGAAATTTTTACCTGTAAACCAGATTATTATAAATGGACTCAATGGCTTTTTCTTTTACTTTATAAAAAGGGGTTAGCCTATAGAAAAAAAGCTTATGTTAATTTTTGCCCATCATGTCAGACGGTTTTAGCTAATGAGCAGGTTGTTGATAAAAAATGTGAAAGATGTGGAACTTTTGTTACTAAAAGAAATCTTTTACAATGGTTTTTTAAAATAACAGAATACGCAGATAGACTTCTTGAAGATCTTAAATATCTTGAAGGAAAATGGCCAAAACAGGTTATTGAAATGCAAAGGAACTGGATCGGAAAAAGTGAAGGAACAAAAATTATCTTTAAATTAAAGGATAAAAATATTGATTTACCTGTTTTTACAACAAGAATTGACACAATATTTGGTGTCACTTTTCTTGCAATTGCTCCTGAACATGAATTAATGGAACAGATTATAGAAATTTCACCTAATAAAGATGAACTTATAAAGTATAGAGAAAAATCAATTTTAAAGTCAGATATAGAAAGAACAAAGGAACAAAAAACAAAAGAGGGTATATTTACAGGACTTTATGCTATTCATCCCTTAACAAAGGAAGAACTTCCAATTTATACAGCAGATTATGTTCTGACCCATTACGGAACAGGAATTGTTATGGGTGTTCCAGCTCATGACCAGAGGGATTTTGAGTTTGCAAAAACTTACGGACTTAAAATTAAAATTGTTGTGCAGAAAGATGGTTATCCTCGCAATGTAGATGATATGGATTCAGCAATGGAAGAATACGGTATTATGGTTAATTCGGGTGAGTTCTCTTCTTTAACTTCAGAAGAAGGTATCAAAAGATTAAATGAATATTTAAAAGAGAGAAATCTGGGAGGATATGAAGTTTCCTTTAAAATAAGAGATTGGCTAATTTCCAGACAGAGATACTGGGGTGCTCCGATACCCATTATACATTGTGAGAAATGCGGCATTATTCCTGTTCCTGAAAAGGATTTGCCGGTTTTGCTTCCTGAAGTTGTGGATTATATTCCAAAAGGAGTAAGTCCACTTGAATCTTCAGAAGAATTCATAAATACAATTTGTCCGCAGTGTAAGGGAAAGGCAAAAAGAGACCCTGATACAATGGATACCTTTGTGGATTCCTCCTGGTATTTTTTAAGATATATTGACCCCTCTAACGATGAAAAAATTTTTGATAAGGAACTTGTAAAAAAATGGATGCCTGTTGATTTTTATGTAGGTGGAGTAGAGCATGCTACAGGACACCTTATTTATTCAAGATTTATTCATAAGGTTCTTTATGATGAAGGTCTTGTTAATACACCGGAACCATTTGTAAGACTATTTACACAAGGAATGGTTTTAAAGAGAACAAAGGATGGTCACCTTGAAATGATGAGTAAAAGAGCGGGTAATGCAGTATTAATAAGGGATTTTGTTAAAAATAAAGGTGCAGATGTCGCAAGAGTCTATACTCTTTTTGCCGGTCCTCCAGAGCAAGATTTTGAATGGACTGAAGAAGGAGTTAAAGGAGCAGAAAGATTCCTTTTAAGAGTGAAAAGGATTATAGATGAAAATAAAGAGGTATTTATAAAAGCAGAAGAGAATCCGCCTTCAAATTATGATATTAAAGAAAAAAAATTACTTTATAAATGCTACAGTGTTATAAAGAAAGTGACTGAAGATATTGAAAACTTTAAATTCAATACAGCTCTTGCATCTTTAATGGATTTTGTTAATTTTTTATATAATTTTGAAAATAAAAATTCTCCTTCTTTTGCTCATTCTTTATACGTACTCATCAAGCTTCTTTATCCCTTTGCACCCCATCTTTGCGAAGAATTATGGTCTTATAGAGAAAAAGGTACTCTTATGAAAAAAAGTTGGCCTAAAATATATACTGAGTTTTTAAAAGAAGAAAAAATTGTTATACCAGTTCAAATTAACGGAAAGGTAAGGGGTCAGATTGAAATAGAACTCCATTTAGATGAAAAGGAGGTTATTGAAATTGCCAAGAATTCTCCAAATGTTAAAAAGTATATTGATAACAAAAAAATAAAGAAAGTTCATTATGTAAAGGGTAAAATTATAAGTTTTGTTATTGAGTGAAAAGTGGAATTAAAAATCTTGAAATTCCAGTAGATAAAATTAAAGGTGTAGGAACAAAAAGAAAGAAAGTTTTTTTAAAAGCAGGCATAAAAACTGTAAAAGATCTCTTATATTTTAAACCAAGAAAATATATTGATAGAAGGGTAATCAAAAAAATAAAAGATCTAAAAGAAGATGAAGAAGTTGTAGTTATGGGAAAAATCTTTACAAGGGGTGAAAGAAAGACAAAGGATAAAAAGTTATTTATAGTTATAATAAGAGACGAAACAGGATTTATGGAACTTGTTTTTGTAAATGCACCCTATATGAAGGATTATTTCCCTCTTGATAAGGAGATTATTGTTTCTGGTAAAGTGAAAAGATTTGGTTCCATTTATCAAATTTTTCATCCTGAATTTGAAATACTTGATAGAGAAAATCATGATTTGATTCATGCAGGTAAAATAGTTCCCATTTATAGTAGCATTGGTAAAGAAATCAAACCGCAAACTTTAAGAAAAATAATTCATGAGGCTCTTAAACAATTTTTAAATTTAATTCCTGAGACAATTCCAGAAGATATACGAAAAAGATTTGGGCTTTTAAGTAAAAGAGAATCAATTAAAAATCTTCATTTTCCTTCATCTTATGAATTAATTGAAAAAAGCATTTATACTTTAAAATTTGAAGAGTTTTTTTACTTCTTTTTAAAACTTTTTATATATAAGAGAAGAAAAACAAAGGCACCGCCTTTTATTTTACCTTCTACTTTAACAAAAAAATTTCTTGATAATTTACCTTTTGAATTAACGGAATCCCAGAAAAAGGCAATAAAGGAAATTGAGATTGATTTATCAAAACCTTACTCAATGCGTAAACTTCTTCAGGGGGATGTGGGTTCAGGTAAAACAGTTATTGCTATTTATTCTGCCCTGAGAGCAATAGAAAATGGATACCAGGTTGCTTTTATGGCTCCAACAGAAATTCTTGCTTTTCAACATTACGAAACTATTTTAAATTTTTTAAAAGAATTGAATGTTTCTTGTGATATTCTAACAGGAAGTAGAACCTTAAAAGAGAAAAAGGAAATATATGAAAGGGTTAGAAATGGTATAACACAGATTTTAATCGGCACCCATGCCCTCCTTGAAGAAAAACTTGAATTTAAAAATCTTGGACTTGTTATAATTGATGAGCAACATAAGTTTGGAGTTTCTCAGAGAGCAAGGTTACTTTCAAAGGGAGAAAGCCCTCATTTTCTTGTTATGACAGCAACTCCAATACCCCGTACTCTTGCTCTAACTTATTACGGTGACCTTGATGTTTTAACTTTAAAAGAGATGCCACCAGGAAGAGGAACTGTTGAAACAAGGGTTATTTACATAGAAAATAGAGATGAATTTTACAGGAGATTTTTTGAAGCATTAAATAATGAAAAGGCAAAAGCATATATTATTGCTCCCTTAATAGAAGAATCAGAGAAACTTAATACAAAATCCTGTATTGAGTTATATGAGGAATTAAAAAATAAATGGGCTAAAGATATTTCAATAAGTTATATTCATGGAAGAATGAGAAAGGAAGAAAAGGATGAGATAATGTTAAAATTTAAAAGAGGAGATATAAAAGTGCTTGTTTCTACCACAGTTCTTGAAGTTGGAATAGATGTTCCAGATGTTAAATATATGGTAATTGAAGGAGCTGAAAGGCTTGGACTTTCTACCCTGCATCAGTTAAGAGGAAGAGTTGCAAGAAAATTAGAAAAGGGTTATTGTTTTATTTTCTGTTCTAAAGATATGCCACCTGAGACCTTAAAGAGAATTTCAGCTTTTAGAAATGTTCAGGATGGATTTAAACTTTCAGAACTTGACCTAAAATTAAGGGGTCCTGGAAATATACTTGGATATGCTCAATCTGGTTTCTTTTCCTTTAAATTTGGTGATTTGGTTGAGGATAAGGAGCTTTTAATAAGAGTAAGAGAAACTGTGAAAAATTTATTAACTGTTGATCCTTTTTTAGAAAAAGGAGAAAATGTTATTTTAAAAGAAAATTTATCTCTTGATGAAAGATTGTGGCTTACTGAAATAGCTTAAATTTAAAAGTTAATTCTAACTCCAAAATTTATTTCATACCTTTTGTTTGTTATTCCCTGAATGTTATCTTTATTTGAATTATAAAGAATACCAAAGCTTCCTGTTATATCCTCAGTAAACCTGAAATTTAAAGCTCCATTAAGATTTGTGCTTGTGTTGTTTTGCTGTTCAATTCCCCTAATTTGAGTTCTGTTATTCTGGTTTGTAAAGGAAATATTTGCGTTTACTTCTGATTTTACTTTTAAAAATCCGAATAATTTTTGAGAAATTGACCTTGAAATTGAAAAATCAAGATTGATATTAATTCCCTTTGAAAAAGTTTTAGATTCTGTTATAAAACCAGCTGAATTTGATAAATTTATTATTTCGTTTTTATTATAATTCAAAGTAAGTCCTATACCATTCCTTGTTCTTCCTTGAATTGAAAATAAAGGTGTGAAATTCTTAGACCTTCTTTCATTTGTAACATTAGTTCCTTCATCCTTTGATACATCAAGATTGTATGATGTTTTAAAAGATAAACTTGAAAGCAAAGGGTCTAAAAATTTTATTTTCTTGTTTATCATATCAATTTGAACTGTTATATTAGGGAAATTTTGCCCTTTTGTAATTGTTTTTGTCCTCTGGTAGGGAAGGTAGCTCAAATTATTTCTTAATCCATAAGAAAGATTTACACTTATATCCTGAATTCTTGTTCCTGTATTTAAATTTAAATTTCTTGAATCATTTATGTTATTATTTATATTTTCAACATAATCAACGCGAGGATTCATTGTTTTCCCTATTTCATACAGAAAACTCGGACTTCTTCTTAATTCATAATATCTTGAATTTAAGTTTCTTGAATAATTCACATTAACTGGTTGGAAAATACTTCTCAATTTATTTATATCTTTTAATGCTTCTTTATTACCTAAACTTACAATGAAGTATATAATTTCAAAAGTATTAACATTTCCCTGAATTGTATAATTTGATGTATTGTTTACAGTTCTTAAAGGATTTATACTATCCTTTTGATTTATAGGGTCATGTTCGTCATTAAAGGTTGGATTGTAAGAGAAACTTAAATTTCCTATAAATTTTTTTAAATTTAAAGGAAGTGTGGGATTGTATTTAAAGTAATAAAAAGAAGACCTTTTTATGTCTTTACCATAAAATTTATTTGTTAATTTTTTTAAACCTATATCATAGTCAATTTTTCCTCCAAAATCGATATTTATTGAGTTTAGAGGCGATATTCCTGAAAAACTATAATCCAAGTTCCCTCCTTCCCTTTTATAAATATTTGTTTGAACCCATAAAGAATCCCTGGGATCAAAAGATAATCCCTTATTTTTAACTTTAGAGTGAGTTACAGCTATATTAATATTCTGTGGAAAAGGTTTTATTTTTTGATTAAGAAAACTTAAACCAGTGAAAGGTAAATTAAGTTTATAGCTAAGGGATTGTTGAAAGTTTCTGTTATAATTTATATTAGTAGGGGACAAATTATTGTTATACTGATAAGATAAATTGTAATTCAAAGGATTGAATGTATATTTCATGATTCTTTCCAAAATATTCTTACTTGTTTCCTGAGATGTAATTTTTCTTGAAAGAGAAAAATTAAACCCATTACTGAAAGAGGTATTTTTTTCTCTTTCTGCGAGATTTTCATTTAGCCTCACATCGCTTCCAGTTTTGAAAATAGGTAATCTCTTTGAATTTTTTAAAGAATAATTAAATGGTAAATTTAAAAAATTAATATTGAATAATTTGTCAAGGTTTAATTTTATACTTCCACCAATATCTTCATTTGAAAAAGTTTCTCTCTGTAAATTCATACCGGAAAAACCTGGAGAGCTCCTTGCATAGTTTAAATTCATATTACCAATTTCTCCCATATCCATTGCTACTGTATTTTCAAGAGAATAGGCTCCCTTTCTATCAGGGGATCTAAGTAAGAGTTCATTAAACCATATTTCACCTGAAATTACTTTATCACTTTCATTTTTAACACCTATAATGAACCTGTCTATTCTTTTAAAGTTTGGCTCACCCTTTACATAATATCCAGGAAAAGCAGGGTCTGTGAATAATTTATTTATGTTTTCTTTTCCTCTTTTGAGTTTAAGATTTGTAAATTTTTCAATATCAATTTCATATTTTTCCCAAACAGAAGGAACATTTTCTACTTTATATTCATAGTAATTGTTTGTGTCAACTGTTACAAATTTTATAAAGAAATGGGGTTTATCTCTTAATGTATCTGGATAAGATTTTAAATAAAAACTTATTTTTTTATACTGCCAG
The DNA here is from genome assembly GCA_039804025.1 of candidate division WOR-3 bacterium. Taxonomy (NCBI): domain Bacteria; kingdom Pseudomonadati; phylum Caldifarciminota; species Caldifarciminota bacterium. Next base: position 15,983 of record JBDRZP010000017.1, on the reverse strand, counting down.
TAATCCTGTGGTGAAAACAACTTTTTTGATGCTGTTCCATAATCACCCTGATCGAAATTTTCAAATCTTAAAACAAGTGTTTTCTCTTCTGATTCACCCTCCTGGGTTTTTTCTATAACTGCATCAGGAGGAGGTTTATATACATTTGCATCTTCCTGATTGCTGTAGGTTAAAACTGTGAGTTTTTTATCAGGGTCACTTACAGGTTTTCCATTATTAAAAACTCCTTGGGAAATATACTTATTCCCGGTTATACCAATTTTTGCTATATAGATTGTATCAGTCTTTGAAAATCCTGTGAAAAATATTCTTATTTTTTTTATTCTTATGATTTCAGGGTTCCCATATTTCTTTGCGAATTTATCGAGGGGTATTTTGTAAAACTTAAAACCATTGTATATCTGATAATAATCCCTTGTTAAATCTATTATATAGGTAAAGCAATCATCTCTATCAGGATTAAAACCATCTCCATCAATATCTTCTGTATCAAGTTTTCCATTTCCTTCTGTTCCATTTATTTTATTAATGTTTCCATATTCATAATTATCATTGCCAGCATCACCTGATGCTCCATCGGGCACCATATCAAGCCCAACATCTTCCCTATCTGCCTGTAATTTTGAATCTTTCCAACCCCCGTTTGCTCCGTCCTCTGAATTTTCTATTCCTACTCCAACTAAATTACCCCTAATATCTCTGAAACAGGCATCTTCTTTTATTTCAGAACCTATATCTATTCCCATTATACCACTTTTACCCTTTACAATCACTTCAAGATAATCGTAAGATGATATATCAACACCGTCTTTTGAGATAAGTTGGTTTAAGGAAGCAAATCCAGCCTCTCCTTTACTCCCTGGTTTTAAAATTACTTCAAGCACACTTAAGGTTCTGTTACCCTGCTGTCCTGGAATATATGGGTAAATATCCTTGTATAAAAATTTATTTGTTTCAAACCATATTAAATTATTTTCAAAATAGTCTTCAAAAGTTCTTATGTAACCATTTGTTGAATCCTTTAAATATGAAGGTAATGAACCGTAAATCCAGTTAAAATGGTTTAAATCAGCAAAAATTTCAAGAGTAGCTGATTCCATATCATCAAGATATGCATAATTTCTTGTATTGGGATCAGGGAAAGACTGGTTAAATCTTGATAAAACTTTTAATTTGGGTTCCCTTAATTCCTTTAACCAGGGTAAAAAAGAAAAGAAATTAAAAGGCAACTCTCTTTCAAGATTTAAATTTGAATTAAAAAGAAAAACCCTTTTAGGTTCCTCACCAAATCTTATTTTCTGTTCTGCAGTTGACTCGCCCCTGTAATCAACACCAAAAGTAAGATTAGAATTCTCCGATATATTATAATTACCCTTTAAATTCATAAAGGTTCTTTTTTTAGTTTGAAACAGAGCTCTTTCATTGAATTTAATCTTCAATTCACGGGAAAGGTCATTTAAGTAATCCTTATTCAAAATCTGCATAATACCTGAATCATAATCAATTATATAATCTTTCCCAGATTCCCATCTTTCACTTCCAAAATAAACCTCCTCAGAATTTTTTACAATTCCTGTCATTCCAAGATTTATTGTTGTTGGTCTCCTTCTTGTAACAGTGATGATTTTATAAATATGATCTCTCTGGGAAATCTCTGTTTCTGAAAAGGTTCTGTAAATTATTGTATCCTTTACACTCAGAGAATCATAGGCAAAGGGTTCAGGTTTTGGAATAAATAAATAACCATTAACATAAGGAATAAAATTGGTTATCCCTCCATAATTTATATATCTATCTAAAACTCCATCTGAATTTTTATCAAGACCTAAAATGTGTAGAAAAGTCTTACCATTTTCTTGTTCAATATTGTATGGAGAATCATATCTTACAATCTTTAATGAGGCAGAGTCAATCTGACCAACATAATAAATATTTTTTAACATGAATTTCCATGTAGGGTCTTTATAGTTATTTAATCCATATTCCCTTAGAAGAAGAAATTTGTTTGAAGTATCAAGGGGATTGGATTTATTTAACTTTCCTATCCATCCTGAGTTTTTAGTTTTGTATGCAACAGCAAGTATAAAGTCAGTAGATGTTGGGATTTTAATTTCAATTATGTTACTGAAAAATATGTTTGAATATGCTGAGTCTCTTTTTAGAATTTGAAAGGTGTAAATTTTATTACTGAAAGAATCAGGGTTTTCATAAAGAAAGGTTTTACCTTTAAAGGGGTTTCTTATTAAAGTATCATTTGATTCAATATTATCATTATAAAAAACGAAAATTGAATCTATTATTATTTGGTCTCCAGGTGAAATAGGTATTAAAAAGAATTTATTTTTTTCATAATCCTTATCTTCAATTTTTACAGTATCTTCAACAACTCCACCCTTTGTAAGAACGATTTCTTTTTTGTTACCCATTTCCCTTGATGCTGTTGCTTCGAAATCAAAAGAACCAAACTGGAATTTTCCTGCAAGCCCGAAAAGACCACCGGTAGCACCTCTCTCTCCTATTTGATTTCCACCTTCAAGGTATTTTATTACTTCATCTTCATCTCCTTCATATCTTATTTTGATTGTTTGTAAATCTTGAGTTTCCCTTTGAGAATCATGGTCAAGTAAAAGGTGTATTTTACCCCCTATTATTCCTTCTGCATTAACTTTTAGCTGTTGTTCAAGTTTTATACCAGGACTTGATGCACCCTGAGGTGTTCTTCTTGACTGTGATGAAAATTCATCCCTCTGCAATCCCATTGATAAATTCTGAAATCCACCTATTTTTACCTTGGTTTCATCTGTTAATCCGAAGGGAAGCTCAACAGGAATTGGAATTGTTATATCTGGTATGAGTCCTGTTCCCCTTAAAGCTACTTTTTCTTCTATTTTTTTATTTAATTCTTGCCTTGTTATCTCTTCAATTTTTTTATCAAGGTCTTTCTCTATTTCCTTTTTTTCTATTCTAACGAGATGCTCTTTTCTATAGGAAAATATTAATTCAAAATTATCAAAATTTTTTAAACTATCTGTTTCAAAATTTCTATTAAGGTTTTTAAGCAAAAGAGAATCAAGGTATGTAGATTGAGTTAAAATAAATAGCAAAATTATCATTTTTCCTTTCTTATGATTGAGAAAAATATTATTCCAACAATCCCAATGGATATAAAGGTATCAGCAATGTTAAAGATTGGCCAGTGAAGGTTCTCTGAAATACCGATTTCTATAAAATCAACAACTGCTTTCATTCTTAATCTATCAAAAAGGTTTCCAAAGGCTCCACCCAATATAAACCCGTAAAAAATATTATAAAGAAATTTTTTTTCTTTGGCAATAAAAATAAACAAAAGTAAAATGGCAAAAAGTGCTATAGGCTCATAAGGCAAAATCTTAGTAATTGGTAAACCCCAAACACCGTATGGGTTAAAAACAAGAGTAAATCTAAAATAAGGTCCAAGGATTTCAAAGGGAACCCCGTATTCAAGATTTTTTAAAGCTATGTTCTTTGTTAATTGGTCTAAAATAAAAACTAAAATTCCAAGAGAAAGTCCGAATAGTATTCTTTTTAAAATATCTTTTATGCTTTCTCCTCTATTTCCTTCTGACATTTAATACAGTATCTTGCATAGGGTATTGCTTTTAATCTGTATAAAGGAATAGGTTTTGAGCATTTTAAACATATACCATAGGTTCCATCTTTTATTCTTGAAATTGCATCTTCTATAAGAGCAAGTTCTTCCCTTAACCTTGTAGCATTCATAAAAGCAAGTTCCTTTAATTCCTCATCAGTGGCAGTATCTGAAATATGATGGTGAAATATCCTTTCACCACTTTCAGCCCAGCTCATCCCGCTCTTTTCAGCCTTTTCTAAAAATTTTATTATTTTTTCTCTTTTTTCTATTATTTTTTTCTTTAATTTCTCAATTTCCTTATCCTTCATATAAATACTCCTTTTTTAAAAGAACTTCTTCACACCTTTTACATAATTTTTTCTCATTTCTTTTAACTTCTTCAAGGTATCGCCAGCATCTATCACACTTTTCTCCCTCACTTCTTTTAACATAGATTTTAATATTTTCTTTTTCTGATGAAAGTTCAAAACTTTGTGGTTTACCCCTTTTAACCTGTGAAACTATAAAAATTTCTGGTAAATATTCAAAATATTTTTCTATAACCTCATCTTCTCCCTGAATGTAAACATCTGCTTCTAAGGAGGAGCCAATCTTTCTGTTAATTCTCATTTCCTCAAGTAATTTAAAGACAATATCTCTTAATTCGAGAATTTTTTCAAAATCCTTTACAAGGTTATCATCCTTATATTTCCTTTCCTTTGTTATGGTTTCGAGGAATATACTATCTTTTTCTTTATAAGGCATTTCCTGATATGCCTCTTCACAGGTAAAAGATAAAATAGGAGCTCCAAGAACAAGGAGTGTTTTAAGTATATAGTAAAGGACAGTTTGTGCACTTCTCCTTTCTTTTGAATCATAGTAAAAGGTATAAAGTCTATCTTTTAATATATCAAGATAAAAGGAAGATAGATCAAGAGCACAGAATCTATGATAAAGATGAAAGGCTCTGTGAAAAGCATACTCCTCATAAAAATCAATAATTTTTTCTTTAAATTCATCAGTTTTAATCATCATATATTTATCAACAGGTAACATTTCTTCAAAATTCACTGAATTCTGCTTTGGATTAAAATCGTATAAATTACCGAGGAGGAATCTGAATGTGTTTCTTACTTTTCTGTAATTTTCAACCATGAGGTTCAAAATATTGTCAGATATTCTCACATCCTGTGTATATTCAGAAAAAGCTGTCCATACTCTTAGAATTTCTGAACCGAACTTTTCTATAACCTCAAGGGGGGATATAACATTTCCAAGGGATTTATGCATTGCCCTTCCTTTTTCATCAAGGGTCCATCCATGGGTTATAACTGTTTTATAAGGTGCCTTTTCCTTTATGGCTACACTTATCATTAAAGAAGCATTGAACCATCCACGGTGCTGATCAGGTCCCTCAATAAAAACATCACTTGGCCAAGAGAGATTTCTCTGTTTAAGAACAATTAAATTTGTGACTCCTGAATCAATCCAGACATCGAGGACATCCTTTTCCTTCTCAAGTTCCTTTGATTTACAGAAAGGACAGGGTGGAAGCTCTATTTCATTTTCTTCCCAGAAAATCTGTGATCCCTTTTTCTCTACAAGATTTGCAAGTTTTAAAACATAATCAGGATCAATGAAACTCTTAGAGCATTTTTTGCATTTAAAAGCAGGTATTGGAAGACCCCATGCTCTCTGTCTTGATATGCACCAATCAGGTCTTTCAAGAACAGCATTATAAATGCTCTGCTTGCTGGCTGGTGGTATCCAGTTAACTTTATTAATTTCTTCCAGTGCTCTTTTTCTTAAATTTTTGTGGTCAACCCTTAAGAACCATTGTTCTGTTGCTCTGAAAATTAAAGGATTTTTACATCTCCAGCAGTGAGGATAGGAATGAATAATTTCTCCTTTCTTTAATAATTTATTATTTTTTTCAAGAATTTCTATTACTTTTTGTGATGCAGAATCTGTATCCATTCCTTCAAATCCTTCTGCTTCTTTTGTAAATTTTCCTGCATCATCAATTGGGGATAATATAGGTAAGTTATATTTGCTTCCTACTTCAAAATCTTCTTTTCCGTGTCCAGGAGCAATATGGACTATTCCTGAACCTGTTTCTTTCTCAACAAATTCTGCAAGGATTCCAATAGATTCTCTATTATAAAAGGGATGTAAAAACTTTTTAAATTCAAGTTCTTCTCCTTTAAATTCTTTTAAAACATTAAATTTTTCGAATTGAAGTTCTTCTTTTAACCTATCAAGGGTTTCAAGGGCAAAAAGGAACCTCCCTTTTTCTGTTTCAATTACACCATAATGGAAATAAGGGTTAAAGGCAAGGGCAACATTTGAAATTATTGTCCAGGGAGTTGTTGTCCATACAAGAATATAAGTTTTTTCTGGAAACTCTTTAATGTTTAATGGTTCCATTAAAAAGTAAATTGATGGAGATGTTTTATTTTTATATTCAATTTCAGCCATTGCAAGGACAGTTTTACAATGAGCACAAAAGTGGAGTGGCATAAATCCTTTTTCTATATACCCTAACTTTGCAAGTTGAGCCAGTATTTTAAGTTCTTCAGCCTCATATTCAGGATGCATTGTAAAATAAGGATTCTCCCAGTCTCCAATACATAAAAGCCTTTTAAATTCCTCTTTCTGTATATTCATCCATTTCCTTGCAAAATTCTCACATTTTTTTCTTAAGGTTTTTCTAACTTCCTCCTTTTTAAGTGCAAATGGATCTTTTGAGAGGATTTCTCTTATTTCACTATCTTCCTTTATTACTTCATTTTCAATCGGCATTCCGTGATTATCCCATCCAGGAATATAGGGAGTTTTGTATCCCATTATCATTTTGCTTTTAACTATAAAATCTTTAAGAATTTTATTCATTGCTGTTCCTATATGTATGTGACCGTTGGAATAAGGTGGTCCATCATGAAGGATGAATAAGGGTCTATCTTCATCAAGAACCCGGAAATATATCCTCTTTTCCTCCCAGAATTTAAGCATGAGAGGCTCTCTCTCTTTAAGAGAGGCCTTCATTGGAAATTTTGTATTTGGAAGATTAAGTGTTTCTTTTAGTTTTTCGCTATTCATTTTTGAGCATACTAATATAGGCTTTTGCCTTTGAATTTTCAGGGTTAATTTTTAAAACTTCCTGTAAAATTTCCTTTGCTTTATTTTTTTCTCCCTTTTTATAATAACATATCCCAAGTATTACCTTTGCTTCTTCATATTTAGGATTTAACAAAAGGATCTCCTCAAGGGAATAGATAGCTTTTTCAATTTCATTCAATTGCATAAGAGTTTTTGCATGCTTTGTTCTTATATCAAGGAAATAAGGTGCTATTTCAATTGCCTTTTCATACTCCTCTTTTGCTCTTTCGTATTCTCCTATTTCATAAAAGGTGTCTCCCAGTTTCATATAGGTATTTGCAAGGTTGTTTCTGAGACTTACTGGTATTCTTCCTCCTTCCTTTTCCAGTTTTACAGCTTTTTCGTAATGTTCCTTTGCTCTTATATAATCCCCCTTATCATTAAGTGCTATTGATAAATTAAGGTGTGCCTCAATATAATTTGGATTTATCTCAATTGCCTTTTCAAACTGGGAAATTGCTTCATCCAGCATTGAAAGAGAATAGTATATGACACCAAGAAAATGCTGAAAATCAGCATAATTTTCTCTTTTTTGTGCAAGGTCTTTCATAATTTTCAAAGCCTCCCAGAATTTTCCTTCATTATATAATTTTTTTGCCTCATTAAATAGTTTTTCTTCTTCTTTCATGGTTTATAATTTTATAGGAATTTATTCTCTACTTTCAAAATAAAAACGAATTAATTTAAAATAACTTTTATGAATAAGGTTTGTGTAATTGGAATAGATGGTGCAACTTTTAAAATAATTGACCCTTTATGTAAAAAAGGAAAATTAAAGGCTATTTCAAATCTCATAAAAGAAGGAAAAAAATACGAACTTGAAACGACTATTCCGCCACTTACACCCTCAGCCTGGTCTTCCTTTATGACAGGTAAAAATCCTGGTAAGCATGGAATACTTGATTTCTTTGAATTGGATGATAAGCTTGAATACAGGTTGTCCTCTTTTAAATTGAGAAAACAAAAAAAATTATGGAACATTTTATCCTTTAATAATTTAAAATCCATTATTTATTTTGTTCCTTTCACATATCCGCCTGAAAAAATAAATGGTATATTTGTATCTGGTTTTTTAACACCTTCCTTGAACTCTGATTTTACATATCCAAGTGAGTTTAAAAATGAACTTTTGAAGAAATTTCCCAATTACAGGATAGGAGAAAAAGTTAAATTTTCAAGGAAAAATCCCGAAATATTCTTCAAAGATTTAATAGAACTTACAGAGATTCACGGAGATGTTATGGAGTATTTAGTTAAAAATAAATATTTTGATTTATTTATGGGAGTTTTCATGACTTGTGATCATGCCCAACACTGGTTATGGTATGATAAAGAAAAAGTAGAATCTGTCTATGAAAAAATTGATGAAGAAATAGATAAAATTGTTTCAAATTTACCTGAGGGAACTTTAATTATTTTAATGTCAGACCATGGATTCCAAGATCTAAAAGGACACTTTTATATAAATTCTTTTCTTTTAAAAGAGGGTTTTTTGAAATTAAAAAAGAATTACAAAAACTTATTAAAAATGATTTCCTATAAAAGTGGATTTTCACCTTTAAAACTATCAAAGATCATTTATAAATTGGGTCTTGAGGGGATTTTGAGAAAAAATAAAGAAAGTTTCGGTAAAACTGCCTCAAAGCTTGGTTTTTCCTATTCTGATATTGATTTTGAAAAAACCTATGCTTTTGGATTCGGTTATTATGGATTTATATACATAAATCAGAAAGATAGATTCCCTTTTGGTTTTGTAGAAAAAAAGGAAAGGGAAAAAATTATAGAAGATATAAAAAAATCTCTAATTGATCTTTCAAGAGAATTCAATGTTAACATAAAAATCTTTGAAAGGGAAGAAATTTTTAAAGGTGAAAATTTAAATTTAATGCCCGATATTGTTTATTCCCTTGATGATTTTTCATACGTTTCCTCCTGGGTTCCTTTTCCTGATTTAAAATTTTTTGGTGAGTCTATGACAGAAAAAACAGGTGACCATGACACTAAGGGGATACTGATAATTTCTCAAAAGGGAAGAAAGATTAGTTTAAAAGAGAAAAGCTACGCAAAAATAACCGATATATTACCTACGGTTCTTAATTTTTTAAATCTTGAAATCCCTTCTGATATGGATGGTTCTTCCCTTTTAGAGTAAAGGGTAAAATTTTTCTTTTAATTTCTCTTTCCTTCTGAATTTTTCTTCTAAAAATAAATACTTCGTGTGTTCAAAAATTAATTCTGGTTTTCTAATTATTACATATTTATCTTCTCTTCTATTAACAATGCCTTTTTGTTCCAAATTATCTAAGAAGTAAGATATTTTTTCTTCTTCAATATCTGTGAAATATGCAATTTCATCAATATCAAAAACTGTTTTCTTATCTTCCATATATTTAACACCAAAGTAAAAACATAATCTAAATTCTTCATGAAGAAAAGAAATAAGGTTTATTTTTCCATCTAAATTTTTAATTCTCTTTATTAGGGTTTGAATTATTAAATTTAAAGTAAGATTTTTTTCCAAAATATCAGAAATTTCCTCTTCCTTAATTATTTCTAAAACAGTGTCTTCAAGTGTAAAAGCATTAGCACTTCTTTTTGATTTTGATAAAACTCCAATTTCTCCAAATAACTCACCGGGACCTAATACTGCTAAAATTTTTTCTTTGTGTTGTTTAACTTTAAAAATCTTAACTTTACCTGAATCTATGATATATATATGATCCGATTCATCTCCTTCCCTGAATATGTATTCATTTTTTTTATACAAAATTTTATTCATACTTATACCTCCAACTACACTAAATACTAAATTATAACCTAAAAATTTATTTTTTTCAAAGAAAATAAAAATTTTAAAAAATTTTTAACTTTTACTTAAAATAAATTTTTATGGATAAAAAAGAGGCAATTAAAATTCTTGATGAATGGGTTACATTTCAGAAAAGGAGGAAAATTTTAAGTGAAAATCAAAAAGAAAATAGGGGATAATCTTATTATTTTATTAATTGATGAAAAACCTGAATTTGAGTATATTTCTTTAAATCAGGTTCATGGTGATAAAGTGATTTTTGCCGAGGATTATGAGGAAGAGGATAAAGAGGGTGATGGACTTATAACAAGGACTGGTAAAATTTTATGTGTAAAGACTGCTGATTGTATTCCTCTTGTTGTATTAACGGAAAATCCCTTTTTTTACGGAATTTTTCATGTAGGATGGCGCTCACTTTTTAAGGGGATAATAAAAAAGGGAATAAGAGAATTTTTAAAATATGGATTTAACCCTAAAAATCTTTATGCTTATCTTGGACCTTCAATATGTTCAAACTGTTATGAAGTTGGAATTGAGTTTAAAGATTTTGACAACCAATTTTTATTTAAAAGGAATAATAAATTTTTTTATGATTTAAGAGGAAAAACTGTATATGAGCTTTTAAAAATGGGAGTTAAAAATATACATCTTTCAAGTCTTTGCACCTTTGAAGAAAATTTTCTGCCCTCTTATAGAAGGGATAAGACTGATAGAAGAATTTTAAATTGTGTTATGTATTTTAATTAAACTCTTTTAATAACTTCTGATAGAAGTATTTCAAGTCTCTTATTTCCTTCATCAATCATTCTTTGAGTTTCCATTATAAATTTTTCAAGTCTCTTATTCCCTTCATCAATCATCTTTTGTGTTCTTTCAAGTATTTTTTCTGTATCTTTTTTACTTTCTTCAATCATTTTTTGTGTTGCTTCAATCATTCTTTGCGTTGCTTCAATCATCTTCTTTGCTCTTTCATCTTCCTTTTGTATGAGTTTATTTGTAAAATAGGAGAGGATGAGGGGTTGAATCAAAGCAAGGACTCCTAAAATAAGCGCAAGGATATTTACTGTTTCTGTTGTCATATTTTAATTTTAAAATAAAGATTTATTGAGGGTCAAAAAATAAGAAATTTTGATTATAACGAAAAGACCCTAAGAAAGTTTTAATCATAACAATGGGACTAATTTGGAATAAATGCAATTATTGGTTCATTTGATATATATTAATATAATTTCAGTATGAAAATAATGAATGTTCCGAAAGTTTTGAATGAAAAATCAGGAAAGGAAAAGTGTGATGCGCTTTTAAAACTTGAAAAAGTTAGGGGAAAATCTATGTTTATTTTTTGGAGGTAATATGAATTTTGAAGAATATTTAAAAGAAATCAATATTAAAATTTTAAATTTTTGTAAAAAATATAATTTTTTCCATCATAAGGAGGATCTTTTATCTGAAGCATTTATATGTTTTAAAAAATGTAAGGAAAAATTTAAAGGGGATGAAAGAGAGTTTGAAAATTATTTTTTAAGTCCTTAGAAAATCATTTTTTAAATTATTTAAAAAAGGAAACAAAATTAATTTTAAGAGAGGATGAGGAATTTGAGGTGCTAAATGAGGTAAAAAGTGAAGAATTTTTAGAATACTTTAAAAGGATTTTATATAGATTAAAGGATGAAGAATTATGGATTATAAGTTTAATAAGGCAAGGGTTTAATTTAAAAGAAATTTCAAAAAAATTAAATATTTCTTACGAAAAGGTTAAGGATATTTTTTCTGAGATAAAGAGTAAAATTAATCCTGATAAAAGGAGCAGGAAAGAATTAAGAAGGAAATGGTTGATTGAGAATGAAGAAAGGGTGAAAGAGCTTCAAAGTAAATGGAGAAAGGAAAATCCTGATTATTTTATTAATTGGAGAAAGAAAAATATAGACTATTATAAAAATTGGAGGTTAAAAAATAAAGGTTATTATAAGTTTTACAGGCTTATTAAAAATAAGGATTTTTGCAAGATTTTAAGTAAATTTTTAAGATTTTTATGTCCCTGTGAAGATGTAAATATTGAGTTTAAGAATAAAAAAGAAGGTATTTTAATGAAATGCAATTCTATGTGTAATTTAAAGATTGTATTAACAGACAAAGAGATTAAAAAGGGGAAGGTAATAGTTTTTTCAAGGTTAACTTCTTTAAAAGATCCGATTACAAATTTAAAGAAAAAGAGAATTTATTTATATGAAAATCCTTTATCAATAAAGATAAAAGAACTTCATAAAAACAAGTTTGCCCTGATAATTGAAAGATAATTCCAAAACTGCAAAAAAAAAAAAAAAAACCGAAAAGGCTTTTTAAATTGTTATATATATAATAAGACCCTGAGAAATTGGTTAAAGCCCGACTCAGGGATTAAAAATAAAAAGGAGGGAAACATGAAAATAGTAAACCAAGGAAAAACAAGTGTCCCACTCCAAAATGAGTGTCCCATTTTGTATTGTGGAAAGTTCTGTTTCTGGGGTTATAGGGGTGATGCGTGAAAAACCCAAATAAGACAAGGGGGGTACTCCCCCCCTTTCATATTAATCCATAATAAAAAAAAATAATAAAAAAGATGAATAAAAAGAGTGAGTTTGAGTGGAAAAAAAGCTATTATAATATAGAAATAGAAGTTGATAAAGGAATTCTACTTTACAATATTCTGTCAAAAGGTTTTGTTCTTCTTGATGAAAAGGAATATATTGAATTTTATAAAAATGAAAATTTATGGGATAAAAACGAAAAAATGTTAGAAGAGTTTACTTCAAATGGATTTATTGTTAAAGGAAATGATAGGGAAATTTTTTTAAAGAATTTCGATGAAATTGAAAATGTAAATAAAAAATATTTAGGCATCACTTTTGTTCCAACCCAGCTCTGTAACTTCAATTGTTCTTACTGTTTTGAAAGAAGTAAAAAATATGATATGGAGGAATCAATTTTTAAAAAATCTATTGAATTTATAAAGGAAATTATAGATAGCAAAAATGAGCTAGAAAATATAAGTGTGTTATTCTTTGGAGGGGAACCATTGGTAAAACTTGACATGGTATTAAAGTTTGGAGAAGTCATAAAAAATATATCCAAAGAAAAAAAATTAAATTTCTCTTCTTCAATCATTACAAATGGTTATTATTTAAATTATGACACTGCAAAAGCACTCTGCGAAATTTGCAATTTAAAATTTGTCCAAATAACCTTTGATGGTGATAGAAATTTTCATAATAAAAGAAGAAATAACAGTTATGAAATTTTAATGAATAATTTAGAAAAAATCAAAGAATTTAAAGATTTAAAAATTTCAATAAGAATTCAGGTTGATAAGGAAAACATTTTTAGTATTAAGAATCTTTTAAATGATTTGAAAAAATTTGATGAAGACAAAAATATTAGTTTCTATTTCTCTCCCATCCTGGGTGAATTTGAAGAAAATCTTGATAAAAGAAATATTTACTTTGATGAAAAAGAATTTGGGAAAATACTTACAGAAAATATAATTCCTTTAATTTTTGAGATAGGTTTTAATAATTTTGAACTTTATCCACAACCTCATGCAGGTGGATGTGGTTTTGTATCAGAAAACAGTTTTATAATTGATGCTGATGGAAGATTAAAAGAATGCCTTGAACTTGTTGGAGAAAAGGAAAGCTGTGGTAATATTTTTGATAAAAAAATTAATAAAAAATTGAGTAATCTTAAATTTAAATTACCAGATTTTTGTGTTTATTGTAAGTTTTTACCACTATGTAATGGTTCCTGTCCTTTGAGAAGGTTAAAGGGAATTATTAAATGCTCATTCTGGAAGTATTCACTTAAAGATTATTTAAAGAAAATCTACGAATTTAAATTTAAATGAGAGAAATTAAAAAATTTTTCTCAACTTTCAAAAATTTAGTATGGAAAAACAACAGCTTTAGATTTTCAGTTTTTGTTTTATTTACCCTTTTAAGTGTATTTTTCGCTACAATTACTTCGTTTTTAGTGAAAGAAATTGTGGATAAGGGTGTAATAAATAAAGATTTTAACTTTCTTTTTCGTTTTGGTTTTTTGACACTTTTTTCCTGGATGATATCAATACTTTTGGGTTTCTTTTCAACTATAACTTTAAGATATTTAAGAAACAGGGTCGAAATAAAACTAAGGGTAAATTTACTTAAAAATTTCTATTCCCTCGATTATGAATTTATTTCAAAACGTCCTTCAGGGTATTTTTTATCAAGAATTCATGATGAGCCCGATTCAATAATAACAAGTTTATTAACAACAACCTCTGGTATTGTTTTAAATCTTTTCTGGAGTATACTTGGTTTTTCTATTGGTTTCTTAATTGCTCCCCAGTTATGCATTTTCATTATCCCATTTTTTTTAATAAATACTTTTTTAAATTACTTTTTCGGAGGAAAATATAAAATTTTTATTAAAGAAAGGGATGAAAAAAGTGCTTTACTTCAGGGTTTTTTAAATAATTTAATTGAAAATTATAAGTTGATAAAAATTTTTGAAATAATTAACCATGCAGAGAAAAAATTTAAATTGAAATTAAAAGAATTTCTTCAATTTTTAACAAAAGTAACATTCTTTACAGCTTCTATAAACAATATTCAAGCATTTCTCCAGATGATTATGCAGATTGGGTTACTGATTTTTGCAGGTTATGAAATTTTAAATGGTAGGTTAACAATAGGTGGTTATTTAGGTTTTAGCACAATATTATGGCAGTTGATTTCTGCTGTTGAAAACCTGTATAATTCAATAATAAACATCAGGGAATGCACTGGAGAAATAGAAAGAATGGAAGAGCTTTCTCCATCCCCTTATAAAGTTTCATTTAATTTTTCAAATAATAAAAAGATTGTATTTAAAAATGTTGAAGTTAGTCTTCTTGATAAAAAAATTAAATATCCAGATTTTGAAATTCCTGAAGGTAAAAGGGTTTTAATTTTAGGAGAAAATGGGAGTGGAAAAACAACACTACTTTATACCCTTTGTGGTCTTTATCCTTTTAATGGTGAAATAAGTTTATTTTCAAAAAATATTTCAATTTCCTTTGCCCCTCCACTTTTAATAGACGGGAATATATATGAGAATTTAGAAATTATTTCGGGATGTAAAAAAGAGGAAATAGACTATTATCTTGATATTTTTAATTTGAATCATTTAAAAACAAAAAATGTAAATTTGCTTTCAGCAGGGGAAAGAAAGAAAATTGATATAATAAGATGTTTTCTTAAAAAAAGTGATATATATCTTTTTGATGAACCCTTTACTAATGTTGACGAAAATGGAAAGGAAAAGTTTTTAGAGACCATGGGAAAGTTTAAAGATAAGACATTTATAATTACATCGCCCTCGCAATTTGAAACTCTTAATCAATTTTTCGATATAATTATAAAAATTAAAAAGGAGGAACAAAATGAAGGTAATAAATAAAGGTGAAGAATTTCAAAATTTAAAAAAACAGATACCTTGTAAAATAAAATATTGTAATGAATATGTTTGTCCTCCTTCCACACACAAACCTTTTAAATTTCTTTATTGTAAAAAATTCTGTTGGGGAGGATATGTTGAAAAAGATACATTCAATAAAAAAATTGAATAAAAATAAAAAGGAGGAATTAAATGATTAAATTGATTTTCTTATTCTCTTATCTTTTAACCATTCAAAAATTTGAGGAAGGGAAAATTGTAATTGATGGGATTCTATCAAAGGATGAATGGTCATCTTTAACCCCAATCACTGAATTCATTGAAACTCAACCAGAAGAAGGTAAAATTCCTCCTTTCAAAACTGAAGTATTTATCGGTTATGATAATGAGAATATATATTTTGCCTTTAAATGCTATGATGATATGAAAACTATAAGGAAAACTCTAACAAAGAGGGATGAATTTGCAATGGATGATATGGTTGTTATTTTTCTTGATACTTACGGAAAAGAAAAAGAAGGTTATATTTTTGGAACAAATCCTTTAGGTGTTCAATTTGATGGTTTAAAAGGAGCTCCTCCACAAAACATAGAAGACTGGTCTTTTGATACATATTTTGAAGTTAAATCCTCTATATCAGATTCTTTCTGGTCTTGTGAATTCAAAATTCCTTTTTCCTCTTTAAGATTTGAAAGTAAAGAAAAACAGGAATGGAACCTTTTACTTTTAAGAATAAGACCAAGAGAAACTTTTACATTTTACTCCTTCCCCTTGCTTTCAAAAAATATCCCTTCCTTTTTTGGGCAGGGAGCAAAGATTATAATTCCTGAAAGAATTTATTCAAAAGAAAAAAGAAATGATTTTATTCCCTATTTGATTAGTTCTCAAACTGGAATAAGGGATAGCATAAATTACAAAAATGAAAATGTTAGATTTAATCTTGGTTTATCTGGA
>JBDRZP010000016.1:9330-61514 GCA_039804025.1 candidate division WOR-3 bacterium | reverse complement strand
ATATCAGAAAGCTTCTTTAAATCAGAAAAAGAGGGCTTCCTCTCTCCCCTCTCCCACCTTGAAACCGTTAGCAACTTATAACCAAGCAAAGAAGCAAACTCCTTCTGCGTCAAACCTTTATTTTCCCTCAATTCCCTTATTTTTTTCCCAATAATATCCATTCTTAATTATATAGTAAAAAATTTAAATTTATCCAATTCGGATTAATTTGATTTTATTTATCCAATTTGGATTAAAATTAAAATATGGAAAAACTAAAAGTTATTTATACTGGTTTTCCTTCACCTGCAAGGGATTATGAAGAAAAGCCTCTTGATTTAAATAAATTTATAGTTTCAAATCCCTTTTCCACTTTCTTTATGAGAGTAGAAGAAGATTTTGAAAGGGAGGGTATTAAAAAGGGTGATATAATTGTTGTGGATGCATCAATTGAAAAATTTGAAAATAGATTAATTGTGGCAGAATTTAAAGGTGATTTTGTAATAGGAAGAATTATAAAAGAAAAAGGTAAAAAATTTTTTATTTCAAAAAGTATAAAGGAAGAAATAAAAGAAAACATTGAGTTTGAAGTTTTTGGTATTATAACTTTTCTAATAAGGAAGCTTTAAAATGGCTATAGGTGTTATTGATTGTGATAATTTTTATGTTTCCTGTGAAAGAATCTTTAGACCTGATCTTAAAAAAGTTCCATGTATTGTTCTTTCAAATAACGATGGCTGCATAATAGCAAGGTCAAAGGAAGTTAAGGAAATGGGTATTCCAATGGGTGCTCCTTATTTTAAATATAAGAATATAATTGAAAAAAATAATATCTTTTTATTCTCATCAAACTACACCCTTTATGAAGAAATTTCAAATAGGGTAATGGGAATAATAAAAAGTTTTGCAAAAAAAATAGAAGTTTATTCTATTGATGAAGCCTTTATTGACCTTGAAGGAATTGAAAATAAAGAAGAGTTTTTAAAAAATATTAAAGAAAAAATTGAAAAATGGGTAAAAATTCCTGTTTCCATAGGAATAGGTGAAACAAAGGTTCTTGCAAAAATTGCTCTAAAATTTGCCAAAAAAAATGAAAATAAAAAAATTTTTAATATAATAAATCATCCTGAAAAAGATGAATTATTAAAGAAAATAGATGTGGAAGATATATGGGGAATAGGACCTGTATCAGCAAAATTTTTAAGAGAAAAAGGAATTTTTAATGCCTATCAATTTAAAAATTTGAATGAGGAATGGGTAAGAAAAAACCTCACTCTCAGAGGATTAAAAATACTTAAAGAAATTAAAGGAATAAAATGTTTTGAAATAGAAGAAAATTTAGAAAGAAAAGGTATAAGTTCGTCAAGAACCTTTGGAGAAAAAATAGAAAAATTTGAAGAACTAAAGGAAGCAATTACATACCTTATATCAGTAGCAGCAGAAAGATTAAGAAGCGAAAACCTTCTTGCCTCTAAACTTCATATCTTTATAATGAGCTCCCCCTTTGAAAAAAATTTTTATTTTAAAGATATGGGAATAAATTTACCATCTCCAACAGCTTATACACCGGATCTTGTTAAATTTGCTGAAAAAGTTTTAAAAATAATTTTTAAAGAAGGAATCAAATATAAAAAAGCAGGTATTTACTTTTGCGGACTTATAAAGGATGAGAAAAAAATAAAAAACATATTTTCTGACAAATTCACTTTTACTGAAAAAAAGAAAAAGATAATTTTTACTATAGATAAAATAAATAAAATATTTGGAAGAGAAACCATTTATCTTGCTGGAGAATTTATAACAAAAAAATGGGACATGAAACAAATTTATAGATCAAGAAGGTATACAACAAGATGGGAAGAGATAAAAGGGGTAAAAGTTTTATAAATATTAAAAAGGACTCATTCCAAGAAAAAGACGGGAAACCAAACTGGCAGGTAAAAAAACTAAAATTTCAAATAAGGGTATTCTCAAAAAACTTGAAATAAATATAAGCCCTGCAAGTAAAAAAAATCCATAAGGCTCAATCTCCTTATATCTTAATTTCCATTCAAAGGGTAAAAAAAGTATAAGAATTTTTGAACCATCTAAAGGAGGTATGGGCAATAAATTAAAAAAAGCAAGAATCAAGTTTATTACATAAGCTGAGAGAAAAATTTTATAAAGATAAAATAAAAAAAGATTTTCTGTAAAAGGAAAAAGAAAGAAGATTCTCAAAATAAGGGAAATTATAAAGGCAAGAATTAAATTGGAAAGAGGACCCCAAATTGCAACCTTCGCCATATCCTTTTCAGGGTTTTTAAAATAAAAGGGATCAACAGGAACAGGTTTCGCCCATCCAATGTGAACAAGAAATAAAAATATAAAACCAAGAGGATCAATATGGGAAAGTGGATTTAAAGTTAACCTTCCTGAAAATTTCGCTGTAGGATCACCTAATTTGTATGCAACTAAAGCATGCGAAAACTCATGTATTGTAAGTGCTATTAAAATTCCAGGTAAAAAAATCAAAAGGTTTACAATATCAAACATTTCAGAATTTTATTATAAATTCTGCTCTTCTGTTCTTCTCTCTTGCTTCTTTTGTGTTTTCATTAACCAAAGGTCTTGAGTCTCCAAAAGCGGAAGTATAAATTCTTTCAGGTGGTATATTCTCTTTTGTGATTAAAAATCTTACAATCTCGGTTCCTCTTCTTGCTGATAGCTCCCAGTTTGTTGGAAATAAATCCTTTTTCGTTTGAACAGGAATATTGTCGGTATGGACCTGAATTTCCAATTCTTTATAAGGAAATTCCTTTATAATTTTGGCAAGTTTAGAAAGCTTTTCTTCACCCTGTTTTGAAATCACATAATTACCTGGTAAAAAGATTTCATCAGTTGGAATTATCACTTTCATCAAACTCCCCTCTGATATTACTTTAAATTCTTTTGATAGCTCCTCTTTTGCCTTTAGAAGAGGTTCCGGTAAATTAAGAGAAAATGTATCTTTTTTCATAGGATTTAGATTTTCCAATTCTTTTGAAATTTTTAAAACTAAAAATTCATTTTCCCTTTTTAAATCCTTATTTTCAAGCTGTAAAGGGACAACTACAAAAAAATAACCGAATATCAATAAAGAGATGAGAATTAGAAATATTAAAAACAATAAAATATTTTTAAATTTCAATACCCCCCTCCTCAAATAGATATCTTTTTATTTTCTGTGTTGTTGTTTTTGGAAACTCCTCATCTCTCAGGGAAAAGGATCTTATCTTTTTATAATCAGCAAGTTTTTTATTCACTTCTTCTATCTCTTTTTCAATCCATTCCCTTACCAAATCTTCAGTAACATCAACATTTAGTTCTTTTGCTCTACTATCAATTTCCTCATAATTGGGGTATATTATAGCATGTATAATTTCTGTTTTAGTTTTTGGGTGAATTTTTGCCAGAACAATGCATTCTTTAATAAAAGGAGATTCAAGTAATTTTTCTTCTATTTCTTCAGGATATATATTTTTACCACCTTTTGTTACTATAACTGATTTTTTCCTTCCTGTAATATGAATATAACCATCCTCATCTATATACCCTAAATCTCCTGTTAAAAACCAACCATCTTTAAAAACTTTTTCTGTTGCCTTTTTATCCTTGTAATATCCTAACATAACAATGTCACCTTTAACAGCTATTTCACCAATTCCATTTTCATCAGGATCCATGATTTTTACTTCAACACCAGGAATAGGTGGTCCAACAGACTCAATTTTATTTTTACCTTTTGGAGGATTAACTGAAACCACAGGAGAAGTTTCTGAAAGACCATAACCCTGATATATAGGAAATCCTAATTTCTTGAATCCCCTACCTACCCATGGTGGCAAAGCAGCACCACCTGAGATTATATATCTGATCTTTCCAAACCCAATTCTCTCCCTTACTGTTTTAAAAAAAATCTTTGAAGTTTTCTCTCTTGTTATAGGATCTAAAAAATTTGTTAAAAGAGACATAAACTTAAAGAAAGCCTTCTTACCAGGTGAAAGGCTTTTTATATTTTTCTGAATACCATTAAACAACTTTTCAAGCAATAATGGCACTGTAAGAAATATTGTAGGCTCTGTTTCTCTCAAATCTTCAAGAAGCTCAGTTGGCTTTAAAGACCTTGCATAAGTTATTTTTGCCCCTACATATAAAGGTGCAAGAAAACCACATGTTCCCTCAAAAACATGATGAATAGGCAAAACAGAAAAAAGATGATCATTTTCATTAAAATCAAAGACCTTTAAAACTGCTTCAATGTTACTAATAATATTTTTATGAGAAAGCATTACACCCTTTGATGTTCCTGTTGTCCCTGATGTGTAAAGGATTATTGCAAGCTCATTTTCATCTCTTATAGCAGGATATTCAAGTTTTTCTTTAAAAAAAGAAACTTCTTTAAAAGAAAAAGTGCTCTCTTTTCCATTAGGAAAAGAAATTATCCCTTTTAAACTCTCAATTTTATCTTTTATTTCAAGAATATCAGACACAAATCTTTCACTCACAAAAATAAACTTACATTCTGAATGTCTCATAAAATGCTCCCAGTCATAAGGACTTGCTCTTGCATCAAGAGGAACACAAACTCCACCTGCCCATTGTATTCCCAAATAAGAAATTCCCCACTCAGGACAGTTTTCACCTAAAATTGCTGCTCTATCACCCTTTACAAAGCCTTTTGATTTAAGATAACCCCCAATAGATTTTATCATTTCAAGAACCTGCGAATATGTGAAAGTTTCAAAGGTATTTCCCCTCCTTATCCTTGAAAGCATTTGATCTTTTGAAATGGAGTAACCTCTCAAAAAAATATCTGCTATTTTTTCCATAAAAGAATTTTATCTTAATTTATTTCTCAAATTCCACAATTTTGCATATTTAATAAAAGTATGAAAGGCAGAACATACAGCAAGTATGAAACCTTGAAATCCATCAAGGAATCCGAGTTTTAAAAAATACATTCTTACAAAAAAATAAAAAGGTCTTAAGGTTAAATCAAAAATACTCACTCTTTTACCTTTTTCAAAAAGTTCTCTTGCTGAGAGTTCTGTGTAAAGATTTAACTTTTTTAAATAATGAAAAAGATCAGGATCTGTATAATGGATAATCCTGCCTTTTTTTATTCTTTTAGTTTTTCCGTAAATTAAAACTTTTTCATGAACAATGTTATCAGAAATTCTTGCTTTTCCTTTTTTAAAAACCCTTAAAGAAAAATCAGGATACCATCCTCCATGATATATTAATTTTCCAAGAAAATAAGAAATTCTATTCAAAAATAATCCATCAACTTCATTTTTTTTTATTTCTCTTTTAATTTCTTCTATAAGAATATCTTCAAGGACTTCATCAGCATCAAGGAAAATTACCCAATCAGAATTTACTTTTGAAAGAGCAAACTCTCTCTGATTTTTGAAATTATCAAATTTTCTTTCAAATAACAAACAATTTTTTCTCTTTACTATATCAATCGTATTATCTTTAGAACCTCCATCAACAACTATTATTTTATCACAGAAGGAGAGAGAATCAATTGCTTTTTCAATTGTATTTTCAGCATCAAGAGAAATTATTACACCTGTTATGTTGAACATCAATTAAAATAATTCAAAAATATTTTTCAGTCTCTTCTTTCCAGTTTTTCAAGTAGGGATCTTAATTTTTCAGCTCTTTTTGGATGTCTCAATTTTTTTAATGCCTGGGCTTCTATCTGTCTTATCCTCTCCCTTGTAACTCCAAATATTCTACCTACCTGTTCAAGTGTCATTGGTGGATGATTACCAAGACCGAATCTTAACTTAATAACCTTTTGTTCTCTCTTTGTTAAAGTTGATAGAACTTCTTCAATTGTTTTTTTAATAATTGCCTCTCGGGCAAGCTCAGAGGGAGATTTTGTAAACTGGTCAGCAATTACCTCTTCCATAACTCCCTCTTCATCTTTTCCTATAGGTTTATCAAGAGAAAGAGGCTGATGGGAAACATCAAGAGCTTGTTTTACCTTTTCTTCAGGCAAACCTAAAATATCTGAAAGTTCCCTAACAGTTGGTTCTCTTCCGTAAGTTTGTAAGAAATCCTTTTGTGCTTTTGAAATTTTTGTTAAAGTTTCTATCATATGAACAGGAACTCTTACAGTTCTTGAATTATCAGCAATTGCCCTTGTTATTGCCTGTCTTATCCACCAAGTAGCATATGTTGAGAATTTATAACCTTTTCTGTAATCAAATTTTTCTACAGCTTTTAAAAGACCAATATTTCCTTCTTCTATTAAATCAAGAAATTCAATTCCCCTATTCATAAACTTCTTAGCAGTCCCTATCACTAATCTAACATTTCCTTCAACCATCTTTTTCCTTGCATAATTATAAGCCTCTTTTGCTTTTTCTATTTCTTCTTTAATTTTTTCAAGTTCTTTGTAAGAAAAACCAAGTTTCTTTTCATATTCTCTTATTGAATTTTTTAAAACGTTTAATGTCTCCTTAACTTTATTTATTACAGGGTCATTATTTGAATTATCTTTCTCCTTTTCCTCTAATTCCTCTTTTAATCTTTTATATTCTAAATTTAAATTTTCAAGGGTTTTTATCTCTTCATATAATCTATCAACATTTTCCTGAACATAACTGAATTTCGGAACTATTTTTGTAAATAATTTTTCAAGTTCTTTTTTTTCTTCCCCATCTAAATCCTTTAAATTTTTCTTTTTATTTTCAAAAACATCTTCATAAAATTTCAAAAATTCCTCTATACCCTTTTGTACTCTCTTCTTTTCTTTTCTGTTAACAACCTTATTTGTCCAGTAGCTTGAATCAACTTCCAGTATTTCCTCAGGCTGCAATTCAAGGTCCTTAACTTTTCTTAGGAAAAAAACAAATCTTTTTAACCCAAAATCAGTTTTAAAAAGAATCTCCTTCATTTTTTCCTTAGAATCAAAAATAGTCTTTGCAAGAGCTACCTCTTCTTCCTTTGTCAGAAGTCTTAAATTGGAAATCTGCTTTAAGTAAGTTTTGACAGGGTCATCCTTTACCTTAATCTCAGGTTCCTCAATCTCTCTTTCTTTTTTTCTTTCATCTTCTTCAACAATCTCTATTCCTTCTGCAAATAGTGCCTCAATAACCTCATCAACAAGATTAGGAGGTAAATTGGTTGTTAGGTCATTTAAATCTTCCTGTCTTATTTGTTTATTTTTTTTGGCTTTTTCCATAATCCTATCTATAACACTCTGAATTAACATCTGTTCAATCTCTTTTCCTTCTATTTCATTATTTTTTTTATTTTTAATTCTTTTACTGTTTTTCACTGACATTTTTCCTCCTTTTCTTTTTGGCTAATAGGATTTGAACCCTTACTTTCCTTATACTCATTCCACTCCTTAAAAATTTTTTCTTTTTTCAATATTCTCTTCATTTTTTTCTCAAGCTTCTCAAAAGCAAACTCGTAAGGTTCAACCTCTCCTTTTTTTTCAAAATTTAAAAACTTTTCTCTTGCTTTAAATATTGCTTCCACCACCTTTTTCCTTTCATTATCACTTAACTCAAAAAGAAGCTCCTCCAGTGTGTTTCCTTCTCGAATTTTAATTAAAATTCTTTTTAAAAGCTCACTCTTAAATACCCTTTCATCTATACCTCTTTTTTCAATTTCTTCTTTATTAAATTTATTAAAAGAAGCTATTATACCAAAAAGACTGAACTCTGAAGGTAAAGCATCCTTACTTTCATTTTTTTCTTCTCCTAAAAATTTAACTTTTGACCTTATATATTCCGGAGATATTAAAAATTTTTCTGAAACTCTTTTAATAAACAATTCTCTCTCAAGCTCAGAGGGTATATTGGATATAAACTCTATCATTTCATTGAGGAGAATACTCTGAGCATAAGGATCATAAGGAATATTTTCTGGAAGAAGAGCATCAAGAAAATTTTTAGAGGAACTCAAAACTTTTTCCATTTCTTCCCTACTCTCTTTTTTTAGGTAAGAATCAGGATCTTCATTAGGAGGCAGTTCTGCGATTTTAACCTTCAAATTCGTTTTAAGTAAAAAAGGCAAAGTTCTTTTCATTCCACGTTTTCCTGCATTATCTCCATCAAATAGTATTATAATAATATCAGCAAATCTCTTCATAATCAAGGCTTGTTCAACTGAGAAAGCTGTTCCAAGTGGTGCCACAGTATTTTCAAAACCATTTTCAACCATCCTCATTACATCCGTATAACCTTCTACAAGTATAAGGGTATTTTCCTTTTTTGCCTTATTTTTGGCAATATCAATTCCATATAGATTTTTACTTTTCTTAAAAATCTTACTATCTGGAGAATTCAAATATTTGGGTTCACCCTCAAAGGCTCTTCCTCCGAAAGCTATACACTTAGAAAAAGTATTAAAAATAGGAAAAATAATTCTATCCTTAAAAAAATCCTTTAATACCCCTCCTAAACCTGTAATAAGACCAACTTCAAGGAGAAGTGAGGGGTTTATCCCCTTTTCTCTTGCTTTTTTAAGAATATAATCACCAGAAGATGGTGCATAACCTATTCTAAATCTCCTTATTGTATTTAACTTAAAACCCCTTTCTTCAAGATAGTTTCGTGCTTTTTCTCCTTCTCTTTCAAATAAAATCTTTTCATACTCATTAAGAGCAAATTCAAGAACCTCAAAAAGCTTTAAAATTTCCCTATCCTCAGAGATTCTATCTTCCTTTAATTTTATTCCAGCATCTTTTGCAAGTTCTTTTAAGGCTTCATACTTTGATATACCTTCTATTTCAGAGATAAGATGAACTAAATTCCCTGACTTTCCGCACCCAAAACAATAAAAAAGACCTCTTTCAGGATCAAAAGAAAGGGAAGGTTTTGTATCAGGATGAAAGGGACATAAAGATTGGTAATTTTTACCGCTCTTTTTCAAATCAAGATATCTCTGAGCTACTTCAAGAGGAGAAATTGAAGATATTATTTCATCATAAATATTCATGTTTTTTTAAATCTAATAACAGTTACTCCATCACCTCCTTCATTCCATGAAGGGTGAAAATATTCCTCTACAAAATCTATATTTTTAATAACATCAAAAACCATTTTTTTCAAGATACCTTTCCCTTCACCATGCACAATTCTAACTTCATTATAACCTGCTGCTCTTGCATCATAAAGGAACCTTTCAACAAGTTCCTCAGCTTCTTCCTTTTCCATTCCCCTTATTGATAAAACTCTGGAAGGTAAGGGAATAGAATAAAGGTTAATATCAATTTCCTTATGAATCTTTTCTTCAACCGGTTCTCTCAAATAACTCACAGGAACTTCCATTTTTTTACCTTTTACATCAAGAACCGCCTTATCACCTTTAATTTCCAAAAGTTTACCTGTTACTGAACTTTCCTTAACTGAATAAAAGCTACCTATTTCTAACCTTGAGGGGATTCTTTCTTCAACTTCGCTCTTTTTTTCTTCTATCTTTTGAATCGCTTTCTTTAAAATTCTTTTATCCTTTTTTTCTTCAAATTCCTTTAAAATCTTACTTATTTCTTTGTTCCATTCTTCAATTTTTCTTTTCAGTTCCTTTTTATATTCAGATTCCAGTTTTTCTCTTTCTTTTTTTAAATTTTCTCTTTCCTTTTCTAGCTCCTTCTTTTCTTTATCTATCTCAGCTTTCATTCTATAAATCCTATCAATTATTTCTGTAGATTCAGGCATTTTTTCAAAAATTGATTCAGGTAAATTACATTTTCTTGCAACGAGCAATGCATAACTGGGAGAAATTTTCATTACCTCAATCTTATATGTAGGTGATAGAGCTTCAAGATCAAGTGTAAAAGCGGAAATCAAGACTCCTTTTTCTTCTCTTAAATAAGATTTAATTTTATCATTATGAGTAGCACATATAGTTTTAATATTTTTATCTCTATATTCTCTTAATATACCAATACCAAGATTTCCACCTTCTTCTGGGTCAGTATTCCCCATGAATTCATCAAGAAGAACAAGTTTATCCTTAAAACTTTCAGAAAAGGATTTTTTTATTTCTTCAAGATAAAGAGTAAAACTTGAAAAACCTTCCTCTATTTTGCTTCTCTCTTCAAATCCAGCCATAAAAATTTTTTCTGGAATATAAAAATAACTTTGTGAAGATGAGGGAACAGGTATTCCTCTTTTAATCATTTCTATCAAAAGATAAATGGTTTCAAGAAAAGTAGTTTTTCCTCCACCATTTGGACCTGTAACAAGTAAAACACTCTCTTCTTCAGGAATTTCTATTGTGTACGGAACACATTTATTTTGTAGTTTTATTTTAAGTAAAGGATGATAAGTATTTATCAATTTGAATTTCTTTTCTTTTCCAAATTGTGGAATCTCACCTGAAATCTTATTTGTAAACAAAAACAGGGAAGTATAATAATCAAGTTTTGAAATGTAATACACCAGTTCAGAAATTTCCTCCTTTAAATCATTATATTCAGAAAAAACTTGATTCACTATTTTTCTTTCCTCTTCTTTTTCCATATCTTCATAATGTCTAAACTTAGAATTAAGGGTTACTATGTCTTCAGGTTCAACAAAATAACTTTCTCCGCTCCTTGAATAGGCGATAAGTTTTACATTTTGAGGTAAAGTTTTTAAACATATGGTAAATCTACCTTCCTTATAATAGATTTCTTCATCCCTTAAGATATTTTCCTTTTTGTACTTTTCAATAGAAATCTTAATCCTTCTTTCTATTTCCTGATAAAGCTCTCTCTTCTTTTCTCTTATCTCTCTCAATGCTTGAGATGCAGTATCCTTTATATTACCCTCATCATCAAAAGTCATTTCAAGTTTCTGGTAAAAAGATAAAATTTCATAATCGAAAGGTAAATATAAATCTGCATCTTCTTTAAGATTTTCTATCTCTCTTCTTATCTCAATTACATATCTTAAATAATTTCTGAACCATACAAAATATCTGGAAATAGATGTCCCTGCTTCTAATTTTTTAAAATCAGGTAAAGAAAAGTTTTTCTTTCTTAGTAAAACACTGTATCTTTTAAACTCTTCAAACCTTTCTTTAATTTTTTCGATATCATTTTCTTCACTAATATTTTTTAAATAATCCAATCCACCTTCGGTCTGTAAATATTGGGAAATAAATTCTAAAATTCTCTTCAAATACTATTTCTTAAGTTTTTCCTGAATTTGCTTTAATCTTCTAAGAACTCTTCTCCTTGCTGTGGCAAGCTCCTTTTTCCTCCTTTCAGATGGTTTTTCATAATGTTCTAATCTTTTTACCTCATCCATAATCTTATCTCTGTTTAAAATTTTTTTAAATCTTCTTAACATTTCTTCAAAACTTTCTCCTTCTCTTAGTTTTACTCCTGTCATAACTTTTTTCCTCCTTGCAGTTTAACGGGAATAGAACCCTTTATCCAGGAGGCCATCCCAAAATTCTGCCTCCCAGTATATGAAAATGTAAATGAAAAATACTCTGCCCCGCCTCTTTGCCATCATTTATAACAATTCTATAACCTTCTCCGAGATTTTTTTCAAGTGCTATTTTACTTGCAACTCTTAACAAATGCCCAATTAAATAACTATCTTCTTCTTTCACATCTCTTAAAGCACTAATATGCTTTTTGGGAACAATCAGAATGTGGACTGGAGCCTGTGGATTTATATCCTCAAATGCTAAAGATAAGTCGTCCTCATATACAATTTTTGAATTTATTTCTTTTTTTATGATTTTACAAAAAATACAAGCCATTATACATTCCTCCTTTCAGTTAAATATAGTAAAATGATTCCTGCAAATAAAAGTGCGGTTTCTGTTCTTAAAGTTCTTAATCCAAGATTCCACTCTTTAAAACCTTTCTTTCTCAAATAATTTATTTCTCCATCTGTAAAAGAACCTTCAGGACCTGCTACTATAACAGCCTTATTAAAATTCTTTTCCTTCAATTCAGGCATTGCTTTTATCCTTTCATTCAATAGAATTTTAAAATCATAGTCACTTACATAATCACAAAATTCTTCTAATTTCATAGGTTTTTCAATTAATGGTAATACACTTCTCCTTGATTGTTTCATAGCTGAAATTGCTATCTTATTCCATCTTAAAAACTTTCCCGCCCCTGGTTCTACCTCTGTTCTTTCAGTTAAAAGGGGAATAAACTTACTAACTCCAAGTTCAGTCCCCTTCTCTATCAAAAGTTCCATTCTTTCACCTTTCAAAATACCACAAGCAAATGAAAGTTCAAAGGGTATTTCATTAGGTTTTCTTCTTTTTTCAATAATATCACCCTCTGCATAACCATCTTCAGTTTTAGTAAGCAAAACTAAATATTCATCACCCTCTCCATTTACAACTTTTATTATATCTCTTGGTTTTTTCCTTAAAACTCTATATAGATGGTTATACTCCTCACCAACAATAAAAACTTTATTATCTTTTATATCACTTTTTTTAACATAAAAGTATCTTATATCCATTACTTTTTAATTTCCAATAATTTTTTTAAAATTTCTTTTTCTTCTCTTGAAACTTCCTTTGGAATCTCTACATCAATCTCTACAAAAAGATCACCCTTATTACCATTTAAATCCTTTAATCCTTGACCTTTAATTCTTAGAATTTCTCCAGTTTGAGTTCCAGGGGGAATTTTAAGTTTCAGCTTTTTACCATTTAAAGAATCTATTGATAATTCTCCTCCCAACACAAGAACTGGGTAAGGAACTTTTACTTTCATTTTCAAATCCTTACCCCTTCTTTCAAACCTATCATCTTTTATCTCATTAATTACAACTATAAGGTCTCCAGATTTACCTCCTCTTAAACCTGCATTACCCATACCTTTTAATCTCAACATTTGGCCTTCTTCAACTCCTGCTGGAATATTTATCTTAATCATTTCTTCTTTCATTACTCTTCCTGTACCCTTACAAACTTCACATAGATCTCCTATCACTTTTCCAGCTCCTCTACATGTGGGACATGTAGATTGAGTCACAAAATGTCCAAAAGGTGTTCTACTTTCCCTTCTAATATAACCTGTCCCTCTGCAAGTTTCACATGTTTTAAATGATTTAGATTTAGAGCCCGTGCCTCCACAGGTATCACACCTTACAAATCTTTTTACAAGAACTTTTTTAGATACTCCTGAATCAATTTCCTGTAAAGTTAAAGATATTTTTATTCTTAAATCTTCACCAGGTTCTTGAATGAAATATTCACTCTTTTCTCTTTCTCTCTTCCCTCCAAAAAGAAAATCAAAAATTGAGGAACCAAAACCAAACTCTTCAAAAATTCTTCCTATATCGCCAAAAATATCTTCAAGATCTTCAAAATGAGAAAAATCTCTCCACGTAAAATCTCCTTCTCTAAAAACTCCTGCACCTTTTAATCCTTCATGCCCATATCTATCATAAATCTTTCTTTTCTCCGGATCACTCAATACCTCATAAGCCTCTGATATCTCCATAAATTTCTTTGCTGCTTCTTCCTTATTATCAGGGTTTCTATCAGGATGATATTTTAAAGCTAATCTCTTATATGCTTTTTTTATCTCCTCCTGCGTTGCATCTCTACTAACCCCGAGTATTTCATAATAATCCTTCTTATTCATCTATTTTTTAATCAATAACCTCGTAATCTGCATCTACTGTTTTATCTTTTCCCTTATCCTCCTTTTTTTCTTCTACTTTTTCTTCTGGTGGAGTCCTCATACCCTCTGCACTTCTTCCTCTTCCTGAATAAAACTCAGCACCTCTTCCACGCTGATAAATTTCCTCTGTTGCCTGATACCAGACTTCTTGTAATTCTTTCATTTTATCCTTAATATAACCCGCATCATCTTTTTTCATAGCTTCTCTCAGTTCATTCAACTTCTCCATTACTCTGCTTTTCTTACTGGAATCAATCTTATCACCAAGATCTCTGAGTGATTTTTCTACAGTGTAAATAAATGAATCTGCCTGATTTTTTGTATCTATAAGTTCTTTTCTTTTTCTATCCTCCTCCGCATGCATTTCTGCTTCTTTTATCATTCTTTGAATCTCCTCCTCAGTTAAACCTGATGAAGAATGAACTCTTACTTTTTGTTCTCTTCCTGTTGCAAGATCTTTTGCTGATACATGTAAAATTCCATCAGCATCAATTTCAAATGTAACCTCAATTTGAGGAACACCCCTTGGAGCAGGTGGTATACCGTAAAGTTCAAATCTTGCAAGAGACCTATTATCTTTAGCCATTGGTCTTTCACCCTGTAATACGTGAATAGTAACAGCAGTTTGATTATCCTGAGCAGTTGTAAAAATTTCAGATTTTCTGACAGGAATAGTAGTGTTTCTTGGAATTATAACAGTCATAACACCTCCAAGTGTTTCTACCCCAAGAGAAAGAGGTGTAACATCAAGAAGGACAATATCTCTTTTTACTTCACCTGCAAGAACTGCTGCCTGAATTGCTGCACCCATTGCTACTACTTCATCAGGATTAACACCTTTATGAGGTTCTTTTCCAAAGAAACTTCTTACAGCTTCCTGAACTGCTGGAACTCTCGTCATTCCTCCAACAAGAATCACCTCGTTTATATCAGAAGGTCTCAATTTTGCATCCTCAAGCGCCCTCTTACATATTTCTATTGTTCTATCTATCAAATCTCTTACCATTGCTTCAAATCTTGCCCTTGTTAATTCTCTTTCAAGATGTTTGGGACCTGCAATAAAAGGAAGTGATATAGTTGTAGTCATCATTGTTGAAAGTTCAATTTTGGCTTTCTCCGCAGCTTCCTTTAATCTCTGCATTGCAGATCTATCCTTTCTCAAATCAATTCCTTCCTCTTTTAAAAACTCCTCAACAAGCCAGTCTATAATTCTCTGATCAAAATCATCACCACCTAAATGAGTATCACCATTTGTTGATTTTACTTCAAAAACTCCCTCTTCTGAAAGTTCAAGGATTGATATATCAAATGTTCCTCCACCTAAATCATATACAGCAACTTTAATATCTTTCTGCTTATCAAGACCATAAGCAAGAGCAGCAGCAGTAGGCTCATTAATAATTCTCAAAACTTCAAGCCCTGCTATTCTACCTGCATCCTTTGTAGCCTGTCTCTGAGCATCATTAAAATATGCTGGAACTGTTATTACAGCCTGAGTTATCTTTTCACCAAGATATTCTTCAGCACTTTCTTTTAAATACCTTAAAATAAATGCAGAAATTTCAGGAGGGGAATATATTTTATCTCTTATTTTAACTCTTGCATCATCATGCGGACCTCTTACAACTTCATAGGGAACTCTCCTAATCTCCTCCAGAACCTCATCATACCTTCTACCCATAAATCTCTTTATAGAATAAACTGTATTTTCAGCATTAACAATTGCCTGTCTTTTTGCTATGCTTCCCACTATTATCTCTCCTGTTTCTCTAAAAGAAACAACAGAAGGGGTAACCCTTCCACCTTCTTTATTCGGAATTACTTTTGGCTCATTTCCTTCCATAATTGCAAGACAGGAGTTTGTGGTTCCAAGATCTATACCAACCGCCTTTGCCATATTTTATTCCTCCTTCTCTAATTCAGATTTTTCGGGAATTGAACCCATTTCTTTCTTTTCTTCTTTAAAAACACCTACAATCACTTTAGCTGGATTTATTGCTTTACCCATAAATTTTAATCCTCTCTGAACACTTTTTATTATTTTTTTGTCTAAACTTCTATCAGAAACTTCCTTTAAATCAATAGCTTCATGAAACTCTGGATTAAAATCCTCGCCTTCTACTGGTTCTATTATCTCACCCCCTTCCTCATTTAATATATTAATAAATTGTTTGTAAATCATTTCTACACCTTTTTTAAGATTAAGAGTATCATTATTATTTTCATTAATTATTTCTAATGCTCTTCCTAAATTATCAATTGCTAAAAAAAACTTTTGAATCAATTCTTTTTTTCCTTCATTTTTAGCTCCTTTAAACTCTTCTTCTTTTCTTTTTTTAAATTTGTTAAAATCCATAATTGCACGGGTATAGAGTTCTCTAAACTCTTCTGCTTCTTTATAATTAAAAAGTAATTCTTCTTTAATTCTTTCAAGCCATTTCTTTTTTTCCATTATATTTAAATACTATTAAAGTAAATTTTTTTCAAGTTTATAAAGGTATATTTCCGTGTTTCTTTGGTGGTAAACCCTGTCTTTTATTTTTTAAAAGTTTTAAACCTTTTATAATCCATTTTCTTGTTTTACGAGGTTCAATAACATCATCAATATAACCGTAAGCTGCCGCATAGTAAGGATTAGCAAATTTTTCCCTGTACATTTTTGCAAGCTCTTTCCTTAATTCCTCCGGATTTTCTGCTTCCTGGATCTCTTTTCTGTAAATAATGTTTATTGCACCTTCAGGTCCCATAACAGCAATCTCTGCAGTTGGCCAAGCTAAATTTATATCTCCCCTTACCTGTTTTGAAGATAACACACAATAAGCCCCCCCATAACTTTTTCTTGTTATTACTGTAATCTTAGGAACTGTTGCTTCACAATAAGCATAAAGAAGTTTTGCCCCTTCCTTTATAATTCCCCTATGCTCTTGATAAACACCTGGTAAAAATCCGGGAACATCCTCAAAGGTAATTATAGGAATATTAAAAGCATCGCAGAATCTAACAAATCTTGCTGCTTTAATTGAAGCATCAACATCAATAGCACCTGCAAGATGCATTGGTTCCTGAGCAACTATTCCTACACTGAAACCCCCAATTCTTGCAAATCCAACTATTATATTTGGTGCATATTTTTCATGAACCTCAAAAAAAACTCCATTATCAACAACCCTTTTAATTATCTCCTTCATTTCGTAGGGGGCATTTGGATCTTCAGGAATAATATCATCAAGCTCTGGATCTTCTCTTTCTTCAGGGTCTCCTGTATCTATGAAAGGCGGCTCCTCCATATTGTTCTGAGGCAAATAAGTCAAAAGCGTTCTTATTCCACCCATAACTTCTTCCTCACTATCATAAACAAAATGAGCAACACCACTTTTTTCTGCATGAACATCAGCTCCACCAAGTTCTTCAAAAGTAACATCCTCATGTGTTACTGCCTTTATAACATCAGGACCAGTTATAAACATGTAACTTGTTTTTCTTACCATAAAAATAAAATCTGTTAAAGCAGGAGAATAAACTGCCCCACCTGCACAGGGTCCTAAAATTGCTGAAATCTGTGGAACAACACCTGATAAAAGAGTATTTCTTAAAAATATTTCTGCATAACCTGCAAGAGAAGCCACACCTTCCTGAATTCTTGCACCACCTGAATCGTTAAGACCAATTACAGGTACTCCAATCCTTAATGCAATATCAAGAATCTTTTTAATTTTATCCGCATGAGCAAGTGAAAGTGTGCCACCAAAAACTGTAAAATCCTGTGAAAATACTAAAACATCTCTTCCATGTATCTTAGCAAAACCTGTAACAACACCATCACCTAATATCTTGGGGAGATCAAATTCTGTGATTCTGTGTGTAACAAACATATCAATTTCCTGAAAACTACCTTCATCTACAAGAAGTTCTATTCTCTCTCTTGCTGTCTTTTTACCTTTTTCCTTATGTTTTTTTATTTTCTCCTCTCCCCCTCCCTTAAGGGCTTCTTCTCTTAATTTTTTTAATTTTTCAAATTTATCCATGGTATCACCTGAATTTTTCCTTAGTATCCAGAACAATTGTAACAGGACCTGAATTAACATGATAAACTTCCATATAAGCCCCGAACTCGCCTTCTATAACTCTCAAATTACTTTCTTTTAATTTACTAACAAAAAAATTAAACTTCTCAATCGCCTTTACTTTCTCTTCAGAATTGTCAAAGGAAGGTCTATTACCTTTTTTAATATCTGCACATAAGGTAAAATTAGAGATGACAAGTATATCTCCACTTACATCTAAAACACTCAAATTCAACTTTCCCTGATTGTCATCAAAAATTCTCAAATTTAAAATTTTATTAACTGCCCACTCAATCTCCTGAATCGAATCATTTTTACAGATACCCACAAATAAAAGAAGACCCTTATTGATACTCAAAACTTTGTTCTCATTAATATTTACATAACCTTCTTTTATTCTTTCAATAACTATTTTCATCTTACAAAAAAGTATAATCTTTTAAGCAAAAAGGTTCTATCTTCCCTTTCAAATCCTCTTCTTTTTGATATAATTCTTTCAAGTATTTCAATAGTTTTATCATATTCCCTTTTACTTATTCTATAAGGAGTTCCATCCTTTCCTCCATGGGCAAAAGAAAACCTTGCAGGATCTGTATAATCCGGTTTTTCTCCATATAAAATAACTGAAAGAAGGGTTAAGGCTCTTAAAGTTTTTTCACCCACTCCTTTTATTAAAAGAATATTTTCAAATTTATCAATATTTTTCTTATAAAAATTTATATTAATCTGATAAATTCTTTTCTTATCTAAATCACTTAATTTGATTTCATGTCTAAAGGGCATTTTATAAATTTCCTTAATTCCCCCTTCTTTAATCAATTTCAAAATGTTTTCTCTTATTTTTTTATTCCTTTCAGACACAAGATTTAAAACTGATTTTTCTTTTTTTTCAGCAATTATTCCTGAATGAGGTTCATTCGTTAAATCTACCAAATTTTTGGAAAAAATATGATATCTTCTTGCAGTTCTTTTCAAAGGATTCATTCCCTGCTGAATAGTTAACCAGTTTCCTTTACTATCAAACCAGAAGGTATGATGATAGAGAGTGTGCCCGTCCTGAACACAAATATTATCAATTTTCGCAGTTAAACGGGAAAGATTGATAAATTCAGATGAATTAATATTAACTTTATCACTAAGTTTTAAAATTTCTTCAGGTGTTTTTAAAGCTACTTTACCTTTTCCTCCAGTTATGTATATGGGGATATTTCTCTCTCTAAAACCCTCTTTCAAAGCACCTGTTAGAGTTGTTGTAAGTCCTGAAGAATGCCAGTCAAATCCAAGGAAACAACCAAAGCTTTGAAACCATAAAGGATCAGAAAACTTTTCCAATATTAATTCTGTGTCAAACTCTTCAAGCATGTATTCAACAATCAGGGATGATAATTTTTTCATTTTTTGAAAAAGCCATTCCGGTGCTTTTCCGGAATGTAAAGGTAAACTAATTATATCCATTTATTTTTATGGGAATTTAAAAGCAATCTCCAATCTGAAGTGTCCCAATGGATGGGGCCAAATTCCAAGAACTTTATCAGACAAAAGAACCCTTTCATAGGGGTGATATAAAAATATGCAAGGTGCATCTTCTAATATTTTCTTTTCTATCTCCTGATAAATTTTCTTCCTTATTTCAGGTATTCTAACTCTCCTTGCTTCTTCAATCAATTTATCAACAAGGGGGTTTGAATATTTTGCTTCGTTAGCTCCTGATTTAATAGAATTTGAATGATACATTGGATAAACAATACTGTCAGGATCACCAGTGTCTGCTACCCAACCAATTGTATGACATTCAGTTTTATCTAAATGAATAGATTCAAGAAATTCTTTCCATGGTTTTACTTCAAGTTGAACTTCAATTCCAAGCTTTTCAAAACACTCTTTAATAAACTCAGCATTTCTCCTGTATGCTATACTTTCAGAAACAGTAAGTTTTATTTTAATGGGTAATTTCACTCCAGACTTAGAAAATTCCTCTTTTGCTTTCTCAATATCAAACTCGTATCCTTTTAAATCAGGATTATAAACCTCTGATGAAGGAGCAAAAATTCCATTAGCCTTTATTGATCTACCTTTTAATATTTCCTTTATAAATTTCTCTTTATCAAAAGCATAATTCAAAGCTTTACGAAAGTGAATGTTATTAAAGGGATACTTCCTGTTATTAAAATCAAGCCTATGAATTGAAAGTTCTGGGACTGTTTTTATTTTCTGGAAATAATTAGGTGCTTTTTCCTTTAAAATTTCTTCTTCTTCATAGGAAGGCTCAAGCACATCTAATTCGCCTTTTAAAAACATATTTAAAAAACTTATTGTTTCTTTTTCTTTAATTAAAAAGATAATCCTATCCACATTAGCTCTTCCTGCAAAATAATCATCAAAAGCCACAAGTTCTATATACTCATCCTTTTTATAATCTTTAAGAATAAAAGGACCCAAACCTATTAAATCACCATTTTTCTCTCTTGTAATAGCTGCATTGACAAGAGAAAGATTATAAATAAAAGGAACAAAAGGATACTCAAGTTCTACTTCTATTCTATAATCATCTACAATTCTTATACCCTCAACAAAATTTTTTGTTCCTTCAATAAAATCCTTAGCTCCTTTTATCATATCAAAATAATTTCTGTAATTTCCTCTTAAAGTTCTCATCAAAGAATCTCTGACATCATGGGATGTCATAATTTCTCCATTATGAAACTTTACATTTTTTCTAAGGTAAAAAATATATAGTTTACCCTCTTTTTCTATTTCAAATTTTTCGACAAGAAAAGGTATTACTTTACTTGAAATTGGAGAAACCATAAATAAAGACCTGTGAATATTTTCAAGAATTGTGTTACTTGTAGCATCCGTTGCCATGTAGGGATTCAAATTAGCAGGATTACTATTTAGAGGTAACCTCAAAACAATTTCCTCTACAGATTTTTCTTCAAGGTAATCAATATGCGGTAATCTCCTTATTGTATCCTCTTTAACATCTGATATATTCCTCTTTGTATCTCCCATCAGCTTTTCAATATCCTTGAATTTTAGTGTCAATTGATTTATGAATTCTTCAAGCATCTCAAAGGTGTCCTTAAATTTTTCTATATCCCTTCCTATAATATCTGTCATTTCCCCTATCTTATCAAAACTTTCTTCAAGTATCTCAATTTCTTTTTTCATATCAAAAAAACTTATGTCCTTTTCATACTCAGTAAATAAACTCTCTTTAGCTATCGCTAAGCTTGTAATTTCTTTTATAAATCCTATAATCTCATCTGACAAAGATATAGAATTTCTGACTCTTTCTTTGAGCTCCATAGATAGGGGATCTTCTTTTATACCTGCCCTTGCTGTTTCAACTGATGAGTAAAGGGAGAGAATTTCTCCGTCTTTTAAATCTTCTTTCATCTGTCTCAAATACTTTAAAAATTTAAAATCGGTTCTTTCAAAATTAAAAGATTCTCGATAGGAAATTAAATAGGAAAAAAACTCATTTATAACTTTATCCATATTATTAATTTGATCCAGATAGTAAGAAACATTTAACTTGAAATTTTTAAGAGTTAACTCTTCTAAGTCCTTTATCCTTTTATCCTGGATTTTAATTTTTCCAACAATACTCCTTAAAATATCTAATTTTTTCTCCCATTCATCCTTACTCTTTTCAAAATTAGAAAATCTACCACTTAATTCTTTTATAATTAAGTCTATATTATTTGAAAAAAACTCGATCTTATTCTTTAGTCTCTTTTTAAGATAAGTAGGTGATGAGGAAGCTAAATCCATTATTTCATAAAGAGATTCAAGAATTTCTTCATTCCCTTTAAAAATCTCTGAATAAATAAGCACTTTCTCGGCATCATTAAAAAGGAGGGTACTTTTTGTTTCAAGATCTATTATGTTCCTAAACAATTCATCTAAAAGAGTTTTTCTCTCTGAATATATAAAAACAAGATCCTTTAGAGTATTCAAAAAATTCTTTATAGATTCTTTTAATTTTTCAAATATCTCGCTTAAAATTTTTTCATATTTATTTAATTCTCCAACCAGCTCCAGAATTTTGTTTTGTTTTAGTTTTAAAGACTCAAAATTATCTTTAATCTTTCCAACATCCAAAGAAAGAATTTTTGCATGCGATATAATCCTCTGTGCTAATTTTGATAATTCTTGAGAAACCACAGATAAACCTTTACCTTTCTCTCCAAGATGATAAGCCTTTATTTCAGAATTTCTTGAAACAATCTCTATATAGTGAATCTCTTCTAGCAATTTTTCAGTATTCTCTCCCAACTTCTCAAAGAATCTTAAAACCTTTTCTATCCTCTCAATTTCTTTGTTGTAAAAGGAAAGATAAAGAGGTAACTTATTATAGATTTTAAGTAACTCTCCTTCAACTTTACTGGAAATATCGCCTATTTTTAATGTTACATCCTCCATTTCTTTGAACATGTCAGTCATTTTTTTAAGCTCATTCTGTGTGCGAATTTTTATATTCTCAATTTTATCTCTTTCTCCAAAAACATAAAGACCGAGTTCGTAAAGTTTTTTAAAAAAATCAAAAACTTTTTGAGCCCTATTCATATATTACAAAAGATATATAACCAACAACATAACCCCATGATTTTTCTTTTATAACATCTTGTGAGGTTGTCATATATAAAACTTTCCTTCCAAATTTACCGTTTCTAAAAATTTTTAAAAGAACATATATTGCAGAAGCTCCACAGGCCATAATCTTTTCCTCCATTATTCCATTAAAAAATTCTTGGGGATCACCTCTTTCAAGTATTTCCTTTGAATGTATATTCACATTTTTACAATCTCTATAAGAATAACCGTGATAAAAATCCGAACTTGCAATTACAAGTGTCTTATCATCTATTTCCTTTTTTAAAACTTCTGCTATAATATCAAGAGTTTCTCTTTTGAATGTTCCTATTAGAATAGGAACCAATTTAAATTTATCTTTAAATTTATACTGTAAAAAGGGAACCTGAACTTCAAGGGAATGTTCATTACTGTGATAAATAGAATTAAATTTAAATACATCGTAATTTTTCAATCTTTTTTCAAAATCTAAATCAATTTCTACTTCACCTAAGGGAGTTTGCCATCTCTCATTTTCATCAAGGGAAGCATAATTAAAAGAATAATGATGAGAAACACCTAAAATTACTATTCTTTCATAATAATTTTTAAGATTTTTATAAACATATGAAGCTGTTTCTCCTGAGTAAATATAGCCTGCATGAGGTGTTATAGCTGATTTAATTTTTAAATCAATATCTTCAACATTTTCAAATAGCATACCTATTAAATTTTCAAGTTCTTTTTTTTCTGAGGGATAAAAAGCACCACTTACTGCAGGTTTTCTAATATTCATAAGATATACCTTGATACATCTTCCTCCTTTAATGCTTTTGATAATATTTCATCAACATAGGAAGCTGTAACCACATAAGGATTTCTGTCTAAATAAGGCATTCTAAATAAAGCATCTTCAAGAACAAGGTTCATCACAGTTTGCAATCTTCTTGCTCCAATATCTTCCATTTTTTGATTTGCAAGGTAGGCGTAATGCGCTATATTTTTAATTGCCTCTTCCTCAAACTCTAAAGTAAATCCCTCTGCCTCAAATAAAGCTTTAAACTGTTTCAAAAGAGAATTTTCAGGTTCAACCAAAATCCTCTCGAATTCCTTCTCACCAAGTGGATGTAACTCTACTCTTATAGGAAATCTTCCTTGAAGTTCAGGTATCAAATCCTGAGGTGAACATTTACTGAAAGCACCTGCTCCTATAAAAAGAATATTATCAGTTTTTACAACACCATACTTTGTCCATACACTTGTTCCCTCCACAATTGGTAAAAGATCTCTCTGAACACCTTCTCTTGAAACAGACGGTCCATGCTCTTCCCCCTTACCTACTATTTTATCAATCTCATCTATAAAAATTATACCTTTTTCCTGTGCAAGCCTTAGTGCTTCCTGTTTTACTTCTTCAATGTTGATAAGCTTATTTGCAGCTTCTTGAGTGTAATATTCAAGTGCATCCTTAACTTTCATTCTCTTTATAACTGTCCTCTTTGGGAAAATATCTTCCATAACATCCTGTAAACTCTGAGCAATTGTATCCTGACCCAAGGGTACTGGAATAACAGAAACAGGAGATTGTTTTACTTCAATATCAATTTCTCTATCATTATAAAATCCCCTTCTTAAATGTTCTCTTATTGTCTCTCTTGGAGAAAACTGAGTTCCTGCAAGTATTTCTATAATTTTATCCTCTGCAAGTTCCCTTGCTCTATTTTCCACTTCTTTCACTTTTTTCTGTCTCAACATATTAAAAGCAACCTCCACTAAATCTCTAACCATACTCTCTACATCCTTCCCAACATACCCAACCTCAGTGTATCTTGTAGCCTCAATTTTTAAAAAAGGCGAACCAGTAAGCTGAGCAAGTCTCCTTGCTATCTCAGTTTTTCCAACACCTGTTGGTCCTATCATAAGAATATTAAAGGGATGAATCTCTTCTCTTATCTTACCCTTTACTCTCATTCTTCTCCACCTATTCCTCAAAGCAATAGCAACTGCTTTTTTAGCTTCTTCTTGTCCAACAATATATTTATTTAACTCCTCAACTATCTCAAAAGGGGTCTTTTCCTCGTTATAATATTCAATCATTTCTTTATTGTAAAGTATTTTATATCCTTAAGTGAACCAACTCTATCTTCATTAAAAATTGGTTCAACTATGTCCCCTGTATCTATCTCAGTATCAGGATCAAGAAAATGTATTATTCCACCTTTAGCATCAGGAACACCAATTAGGGCAATTTTTTGAGGCTTATCAAGAGGATTTCCATCTAAATCAAGATAAGATTGAGTCATAGCAAGAACAACAAAGGGACCTTCAACATCAACAAATTTCTCAATTCTCTCAAAACAATCCTCACAATAAATTCTTGGAGGCAAAATTATTGATTCACAATTCTCACAGTAACTTCCTTTAATTTTTCCCTCTTTTAACCCATTATAAAAAATTTCTCCACCATTTCCCACAGTATAAAGCCACCAAACCGGAATATCACCTTTTTGCACTTTTACATCACTTAATCTTTCAATAAAATCTTTAAAGGGCATTTATTTCCTCCTTTTTATCGGTTTAAAATATAAAATATCTGTGATTGCTCCTTCCCTTTCATGTTCTTTTTTCCAGACTGCTTTTACCCTTACACCTATATCAATATTTTTTAAAATCTCTTCCAAGGAATCACCTGCTTCACCTATTTTATGTAATATTCCTATATTTTCTGAAGCACCATCAAGTCTTATTACAGCAGGAATTTCTGGTTCCTCTCTTCTTGAAGCATCCCAGTTAACATAAGAAACAGAAAAGGTAAGAATTTCACCTTCATCTTTTAGTAAAATCCATTCATCAGTTGGTCTGAAACAGATTTCACAGAACATCCTTGGCGGAATAAGAACCCTATTACAGGAATAGCACTTTCTTGCCAGAATTTTACCCTGTTTTAAACCCTCAAAAAATTTAGTTAGAGCTATTCCACAATCCCATTCATACTCAAGTTTACTTTTCCATTCCACTTTAAAAACTTTTTCAAAATCTTTTGTATCCAGTGGTGTTCCTTTAAATTCCATTTTTTTACCTCCTATTTAGATAAAATAACAACTGTTCCAACCTGCATCAAGTCTCCCCATGCCTGTGCTAAACCTCTCTTTACCTCTCTTTTAACCTGCCTCTTACCTGCTTCTCCTTTTAATTGCAAATAAATTTCAATAACCTTCATAAGTCCGGCAGCTGCTATCGGATTCCCAACTCCTAAAAGACCACCTGAAGGACATGAAGGAATCCCATTTTCCGTATCCCTGTCCCAGAAACCTTTTTCAAGTAATTTAGGTGCCTCACCTTTATCAGCAAGCAAAAGACCTTCAAGATGATGAAGTTCCTTGTAAGCAAAAGGATCATAAGGTTCAACTACATGAATCTCTTTTCTTGGATCTTTTATTCCTGCCATATCATAGGCCATCCTTGCT
Organism: candidate division WOR-3 bacterium; assembly: GCA_039804025.1. Taxonomy (NCBI): domain Bacteria; kingdom Pseudomonadati; phylum Caldifarciminota; species Caldifarciminota bacterium. The sequence goes on along the minus strand of JBDRZP010000016.1, from coordinate 35,787 downwards.
GCATACTCTACATATTTTGGATAATAAAGATCCCTATTTGTCCAGTAAGAAGTATCAAGACACCATCCTACTCCTTCAATCCATATGGGTTTGTCAGTTCTTCTTTTTGCTTCATGTTCTGATGCAATTACAATAGCACAAGCCGCATCTGTTACAGGTGAAACCATTAATCTGTAAACTGGATAGGCAATAACTTCTGAATCAAGAATATCTTTAACAGTGTACTCACCAGCAATTCCCTTCTGACTGCATGGGTGATCCATTCCATTTTTCTTATTCTTTACAGACACAAGAGCAATTGTTTCGAGGGGTATTTTATGAACTTTCATATATCTCATCATTTCAAGAGAGAATATCCATAAAAGATTTACTCCTAATGGTCTTTCAAGGAACTGATCATAAATGGAGTTAAAAGCACCTTGAGGATGTGGCATACAGGAAGACATTTTTTCTTCAGCAACAACAAGGCATGTATCAAAAATACCACTTGCAACAAGATAAAAACCATGAATTATTGAAAAAACACCAGAACCTCCTCCAACATAAGACCTCATATAGGGTTTTCTTTTACCACCTGCTCCATCTGAAAGCCAATCACCTTTCATATGAACTCCATCAAAAGTATCAGGTGCTGTTGCCATTACAACACAATCAATCTCACTTATATCCATTTTTGCATCTATAAGAGCCATCTTTGCTGCTTCAAAGCTAAGCTCCTTACCTGTTTCTTTTGCTCTTCTCATAAATTTTGTCATCCCTGCACCAAGAATTGCAACTTTCTGTGCCATTTTAACCCTCCCTTTTTAAAATTAAAACTCCTCCACTTGCAGAAGGAAATCCTTTCCATGACGCAACTAAAGCCGTCTCAGGTTCTCTTAATTGAACATTTGAAGCACTTCCCCTCAACTGTAAAATAGCATCATATATAGCCCTTGCACCATTCATTAAAGAAAAATTTCCATTACCTAAATTTCCACCTGTAGTATTCACAGGTAATTCTCCACTTAAATCGTAAAAACCATCTCTCATTAGCCATGCTGACTCTCCATACCTTGCAAGAGATAATGCTTCAAGATGCTGTAATTCCTTGTAAGAAAAAGTATCATCAATCTCTGCAAAATCAATTTCTTTAATAGGATTTCTAATACCTGCCATTGAATAAGCTTTTCTTGCTGCAACACTCAAATATTCCGCATCACCATCCCATCTTTCAATATTGGGTGTAAACATTCCAAAACCAACTCCCTGGATTTTTATAAAGTCTCTATTTCTTTCTTTTGCTATTTCTTCATTTGCTAAAACAATAACACATGCTCCATCAGCATTGGGAGAAATATCAAGTTCCCTTAAAGGTTCAGATACAGGTTTTGAAAGAAGAACTTCCTCAGGAGAAATTATAGAACCAAAAGGACTTCTCCCAAATAATAAAGCATTTGCCTTATTTTTTGCAACCACATGAGCAGTATCCAATTCATCATAACCTCTTGAATCAAGAAACATTGCCATTTCAAGAGCTATAAGTGCATAAGGATTTATTTCAAGAGGTCTAACATATACAGGGTCTAAAGCCATTGCAAATAAATGATGATGATTTTTAATATTTGATAATTTAGAATGAGCTTCAAGGACACCAATTTTAAAATATCCTGTTTTAATTTGAGCATATAAAGAAGCAATACCTGTAATTGCATCAGCGCAAATTGTATGAACTGGCTTCAATACCGCACCAAGTTGATCAGGAACATATTCATCAAAAATTGATGTTCCTTCTTCAAAATCTTCTGATAAAGAAACGAAAGTATCAACATCTCTTGGTTCTATTCCAGCATCAAGATAGGCTTTCTCTGCTGCTTCGTAAATAAGTTCTCTAAAACTTACATCAGGAGAAATTTTACCTCTTAAAGCAATTCCCACTCCTATTATGTAAACATTCATTTTACAAAATAATATTAAAGGGGTTAGAACCTTAATAAATGATTATAAAACAAACTATGAACCAGTGGCAATTGAAAGTGCAAAAACTTTTTCAGAACCTTTTGATTTTAAAACCTTCGCACATTCTTCAAGGGTTTTCCCAGAGGTTAAAACATCATCAAAAAGTAAGATTCTTTTATATTTTACTTCATTGCTTTTAATAACTTTAAAAGCATCCCATACATTTTCTTCCCTTTTTTTAAATTCTTTAATTCTTGACTGAGGTCTTGTTGGTTTCAGTCTTATTAAAATATCATTTCTATAATTTATTTTAAAAATTTTTTTAACACTTTCAAGAATTAAAACATTCTGATTAAATCCTCTTTCCCTTTCCTTTGAAGGATGAAGTGGGACTGGAATTATCACATCAAATGGAGGCAAAACTTTTTCAATTCTTTCAATCACAAAGGGAACAAAAAATTCTGAAATTTTTGTATACCTTCTGAATTTATAACTTTCTATAAGCTCTTTAATTATATCATTATAATTAAAAATTGCATAAACTTCATCAATATATTTTAATTTAATACTGCATTTATGACCCTTTAAACTCCTTCCGCATTTTTTACAAAAAGGTGGATGTATTTTTGACCTTAAAATAAGTTCTAAACAACTTTTGCAGAAAAATTTATCTTCTTTTAAATTTTCACAGATTAAACAAAGAGGAGGAAAAAAGAAATTTAAAATATCTTTAATAATAGATTTTAACACACTTATAATTATAAAATAATGAACAAAAAAATTTACATCTTCCCTACCTGCCTTGGAAATTTAATTTATAAAAATTTAATTAAAAAAACAAAAAAATTTCTTCAAGAAAAAGAATTTGAAACTCAAATTTTAAATAAACCTTTTTGCTGTGGACAGGTTTTTTATAATACCGGAAACTTTAAAAAAGCAAAAAAAATTGGGAACTTAATTTTAAAGGAATGGGAAAACAAAAAAATTTTATTCTTTTCCGGCTCCTGTCTTGAATATGTCTTAGAAAATTTACCCTTACTTACAGAGAAAAAAATTTCTTTTTATGCTGAAGAAATTACAAATTTTTTAATCAAAGAGAAAATAATTGAATTACCTTATTATTTTCATACTTCCTGTCATTTTAAAATTTTTAAAAACAAAAGACCAGAATTTCTTGGTTGCTGTGGTTTCGGTGGTGTATTCTCATCCATTTATCCTAAAATCTCTGAAAAAATTCTTAAAGCAAAATATAAAGAAAAGCAAATTATCTCAATAGAACCAGGATGTTCCCTTCACATGAAATCAAAGGGATTTGAAATAATTCATCCTTTAGAAAAAATTTTATTTCATGGAAAGTAACAGAGTTTTAATAAATATAAAAAGGGCTTTTGATAAAAGAAACAATGCAATCAAGGAAATAAATTTTGAGGAATTAAGAGAAAGGGCAAGAAATATAAAAGAAAACTCTATAAAGAATTATAAAGAACTTCTAAAAATTTTCATAAAAAAAATGGAAGAAAAAGGAGCAAAGGTTTTTTTAGCCAGAACACCGGAAGAGGTAAAAAGCGTAGTGAAAGGAATTCTTGAAAAGGAAAAATCAAAAAAAATAGTTGCTTCAAAATCTATGACTCAAGAAGAAATTGGGTTAAAAAAATTTTTAAGAAAGAAGGGTTATGAGTTTAACGAAACTGATTTGGGTGAATGGATATGTGACCTTGCAGGTTCACCACCTAAACATATTGTAGCTCCTGCAATACACTTTTCAAGATTTGATGTTAAAAATCTTTTTGAAGAAAAATTTAATGTTAAGTTAAGTGAAAATATAGAGGAACTTACAAATTTTGCGAGAATAAGATTAAAGAGAATTTTCGAAGAGGCTGATACAGGCATTTTAGGAGCAAACTTTGTTTTCGCTAAAGAAGGAATAATTGGATGTTTTGAAAATGAAGGTAACCTTGGAAAAACTTTTTATTTTCCAAAAACCTGTATAACAATATTCGGTATTGAAAAATTTGTTGAATCAGTCAAAGACTTTCCAGTGTTTTTAAGAATTTTACCAAGGAGTGCAACGGGTCAGAGAATAACATCTTATGTGCATTTACTTTCAGAAAAAAATGAGGGAAACTGGTATATAGTAATTCTTGAAGGTAAAAGAGGAGAAATTGCAATGAGTGAAGAATTTAGAGAGATACTTTACTGTATAAGATGCGGAGCCTGTTCAAATATATGTCCTGTGTATGGAGTTGAAGAAGCTGAAAATTACAAAGGACCTTATAAAGGACCAATAGGGATATTATGGAATGCTCTTTTATATAACTTTTACTCAAATGCTTTCTATTCCACCTTATGTGGTTTTTGTGATACTGTATGCCCTGTTAAGATAAAAATCTCTGAGAAAATTAAAAGAATAAGAAAAGAAAAATATTTACCTTTCAAAATTAAACTATTTTTAAAAATTTATTCAATTTTGAATAATTATCCATCTTTACTAAAAACTCTCTCAGAAAAAATTCCAATTTCAATTGTAAGTCAAATTTTAAAAAATAAAGAAAAAATTCATTATCAATATTTTGAAGATTTTACAGAGGAAGAAGAAAAAACAGAACATGAAAAAAACTTTGAAAAGAACTGGAAAGAGGTAAAAGGGGAATTTGGGGAAAGGGGAAAAGAATTCAAATTAGAGTATGCTATTTCTGAAACAGGAACCTGCATTTTAAATTCAAGGGATTTTAAAGATTTCTTTAATGAAGAGGAAGTATTTTTCAGGATAAAAAGGGAAAAAATATTAGATTATTTTGAAAATTTTTTTGAGGAAAAATTTAACTTTAATGGGAATTTACTTTTTGTCAGCGGACCATCAAGAACTGCTGATATAGAAAAAAAATTAATACTTGGTGTTCATGGACCCTGGAGAACCTTTATTAAGATAGAAGATTAAATTTTTAAAGCTGCCAGATTTCCTCTTCAATTTCTACATTTAATTTAAACATATAAAATTGCGAATCAAGAACTTTTTCTCCCTTTTCAAAACCCTCTAATCTATAAGGCACATAATCTTCAGTAAACCAGAATATTTCTTCATTAAAACCATAGAATTTTTCAGGATTTAAAATTTTAACCTTTATTTTTTTACCCTTAAAACCTTTTTCTTCAAAATTACCTATATATTCCATTTCATACCCTTCATCCATGTATTTTAAAAATCTAAGGTAGACACCACTTATTCCAGCATCATAAGTTTTAAACCCCCTTATAGATACTACTCTTCCATCATCAGGTTTTAAAGTTAATACAATACCTTTAATTAAACCACCCTTTCTGCCCCTAACTATATTTTTTTCAGGATTATACATTGCTTCTGAATCTTTATTTTTTCCTTTTAGAACTTTTAATCTTGTCCATAAGGGTTTTTTAAAGTAAACAAAATAAGAAGCCTCTTCAATTTTATCACCTTTTTTCTGAAAGGTGTTATATTCACATATACAGGTTTTTATAGATTCCCATTTTTCCTTTACCTTAATTTTAAATTCATCAATATCTATCTGGGTTTGAGATAAAATAAAAAAAATTGTTGTAAAAAACATAATTTTTTATTATAATTTTATTTTGGAGTTGAACCTGGTTCTATCCCTACTATTATAAAAAAAGCAAGATTAAAAAACAAATAATGAAAGATATAAAAATTAAAACACCAGTTGATGAAGAAACAATTTTATCAATAAAAGCAGGTGATCCAGTTTATATTTCAGGTATTATATACACAGCAAGAGATGCTGCTCATAAAAGGATGCTTGAAGATTATAAAAGTGGTAAAGGTCTTCCTATTGATTTAAAGGGTCAGATAATATATTATGTTGGTCCAACTCCAAGCAAACCCGGACAGGTAATAGGTTCTGCAGGTCCAACCACTTCAATAAGAATGGATCCCTATACTCCTTTTATCCTTGAAATGGGCGTAAAGGCAACAATTGGAAAAGGAGAAAGGACTCCTCCAGTTATTGAGTCTCTTAAGAAGTTTAAAGCACTTTATCTTGTTGCAGTAGGAGGGGCAGGTGCTTTAATTTCAAGAACAATAAAAAGGGTTAGAGTTATTGCTTATGAAGATCTTGGACCTGAGGCAATAAGAGAGCTGGAAGTTGAGGATTTTCCAACAATTTGTGCAATTGATGCTTACGGAAACAACCTATTTGAACAAGGGGTTGAAAAGTTCCGTAGAGAATAAAATATTTGTAGGCACATCGGGCTGGGCTTATTCATGGAATGAAGGAGGTAATTTTGAATGGTTTGTTAAAGAAAGCAGTTTAAATGCTATTGAATTAAATGCTTCCTTTTACAGATTTCCACTTTCTTCTCATATAAATTCCTGGGCAAAGAAAACTTTTAATTTAAGATGGAGTGTTAAGGTGAATCAATTTATAACTCATGTTTTTAAATTTTCTGAAAAAGCTTTTTCTACATGGGAAAAATTTAAAAATCTCTTTAAACCCCTTGAAAACTTCATAGATTTTTATCTATTTCAAACACCACCTAATTTTTCTGATAAAAATAGAGAAAAATTGGAAAAATTTATAAAATTTACAAATTTAAAGGAAAAGTTTGCCTTTGAGCCAAGAGAAGAATCCTGGTTTAAAAAGGAAAATTATAAATGGGCAAAAAATCTAAATATTACTTGGGTTTCAATGGATGCACCTATATTTCCAAGAGATATTATAAATCTTAACGGAATAGTCTATTTAAGAATGCACGGTAGAACAGACTGGTACTCCCATTGTTATGAAGATGAAGAATTAAAAGAAATTGCTGAAAGAATTATGAAAACAAAACCAGAAAAAATTTATGTATTTTTTAACAACAATCATTCCATGCTGGAAAATGCAAGAAGAATGAAAAAAATACTTGAAAATTCTGTTTAAAAAATATTTTTAAAATTACTATTCTACTCTTGGAAGTTCATCAAGGCTTTTTAAACCAAACATTTTCAAAAATTTCTCTGTAGTTCCATAAAGTAAAGGAGCTCCTTTTATTTTTTTTCTTCCCACAACCTTTATAAGTCCTTTTTCAAGCAAACTTCTAAGTGTGAAATCTGCAGATGCTCCCTTTAAAATTTCTATCTCAGCTTTTGTAATAGGCTGTTTATAAGCTATTATTGCAAGAGTTTCAAGCATTGCTTTTGAAATTCTAAAAGAATTCTCCCCTCTTAATTTCTTTACATAATCAGCATAATCTTCTTTCGTATACATTACATAACCACCAGCAACTTCAAATATTCCAAAAGCTCTTTCTTTATATTCTTCCTTTAATTTCTCTATTTCCTCCTTTACCCTTTCCTCCCCAAATCCTGTAATATTTGAAATCTTCTTTAAGGTAAGAGGCTTTGATGAGGCAAAAAGCAATGCCTCAATAATTCTTTTTAAAGACCTTTCATCTTCCATTTTTCTCTAAAATATAAAAAGAATATTAAAGATAAAAAAGAATCAAAGAGAAATTCAAGGAAATTATTTTGAAAGAATCTCATAAATGTTATAAGGGAAAAAATTAAAGAAAAAGATATGAAAAAAAGATATTCCTTTACATCAATAAATTTAGGTGTATAAAAGCATATTGATATTAAAGCAAAAAAAGAAGAAATTGAAGAAGCAAGTGCAAGTCCTACATAACCCATAAATTTAAAAAGTAAAGGAGCAAAAACTAAAAAGGAGGTCAGCATATTAAAATGGGAAATATTTGCCTCAAGAATTTTTTTCTGTGAATAAAAATAATTCAAATGAACATTAAAAAGAGAGGAAGGAAGAATACCAATTGAAAACATTATAAAAGCAAGAGCAGTTTTATAAGTATCAAGGGTTGTAAACTTACCCCTTTCAAAAAATAATTTCACAATAAAATCAGAATGAATAATCAAAATTAAAGATAAAGGAAATAAAACAATTAAGGAAAATTTGTAAATTTTTTTAAGATAATCGAGTTTTCTTTCACTTTCACTCATATAGGGAAGGGAAACTGTTGCAAGACCTATTCCGAGTATTGCAATTGGGAAATGTCTCAATCTGAAAGAATAGGATAGATAGGAGAGTTCTCCTTCAGGTAAATAGGAGGCAAGGAATGTTGTAAAAATTATGATAATTTCATTTGTTAACATTGCAAATAAAACAGGAATTAAAAGTTTAAAAAAATCTTTGATTTCAGGAATTAAAATATTTTTTGTAAGAAATAATTTTATTTTTCTTATTACAAAAATAAATTGAAAGAAAGCCTGAAAAAAAGACCCTGCAACAACAGCAATGGAAAGAGAATAGAGAAAATATTTACCTTTTAAACGAAGAAAAGAATATGTAAAAATTCCTATGGCAAGAAAAGTAAGATTGAAGAAAAAAGGTGCAAAGGAAACAGGAAAAAATTTTTTCTCAGAATTTAAAATAGAACCAAAATAACCTGCTAAAATAATAAAGAAAACAAAGGGAAACATAATTAGAAGAGTATTTTTTGCATAAATAAATTTAAATTCAAAATTTTTAAAACCCGGTGCAAAAATTAAAATCAAAATTGGTGAAAGTAATATTCCAATAATAGTAAAAAATAAAGAAACTGAGAAAAAAATTGTAAAGGTCGAACCAATAAATCTTTCATATTTAACAAGATCTTTTTTATTTTCCACAAATAAAGGAACAAGGGAAACCTGCATCATCTGTTCTCCAATAAAAATTCTTAAAAAGTTCATTATTCTGAAAGAAGCATAAAAAACATCTGAAAGATGTGTGGCACCCAGAGAATAAGCAAGGAACATTTCCCTTAAAAAACCAAATATCCTTGAAAATAAAGTTCCTGTTCCAAAAATTAAAAGGTTTTTTAAAGTTTTTGACCCTACTTTTTGACCTCTATTATATCCTCTGGAATCCATTTTTTCCAGTCTGCTCTTGATGGTTCTTCAGGAATTGATGAATAAACCAAAAGATAATTACCATCAAGATTTATATCCACAAAAATAAATTGAATTTTTCTTTCACCGGTATAAATCCAGGATTCCCAGGCTCTTTCACTTTCAGGATAATAAGAATTATTAACATAAGAGGGTTTACCATATTTTATAAGTATTCTACCACGATCTGTATTTCTCCCTCTAAGTTTTAAACCCATAGAAAAATTTTGATCAGCAAAATTTATTCTGTTAACAAGTTCGGTAATAAATTCATTTGCTTCTGTTTCTGGATCAGGATCAAACTTTTTCCAGAATTTTTGGACAAAGAGTTTTTTCCCATTAAAATCAGTTATTCTTTTAAACTCCTCCATTTCTTCATTTGAAGCAAAATAATCTATAAAAAATAGGTAATTTTCATAAAACTTTCTCACATTTTCTTCTTGAAGTTTTTTCTGAGAAACATAACTGAATTTTTCTTCCTTAGAAAATAATATATTCCCATTTTTAATCACACTTATCACTAAATTAAAATCACCTGTTCCCAGTTTATATAAGGGTATCCTTGCACTTGTTTCACCCCTTTGAACTGGAGGAGCTTTTTCTTCTTGTTCATAAATTTTTTCTCCATCTTTAAAAATTTCATATCTTAATATCTCATCACCTTCAAAACCATAAAGTTCATAAAAATAGTGTAAGGAAGTATCAGGAAAAACAAATAAAAATGGCAATCTTATTTCAAATCCAAAATTTTCTCTATTAAAGAAATAATCCTCCTTCTTTCCTATTTGAGGGGTTATAAATATGTCAGAAATAAAAGGAAAATTAATTTTTAAGTCTTTCCTAAAATTCACCTCTCCAATTTTTGTTTTTGTTGAAAATTTAACCTTTATCTCGTAATTACCATCTTCAAGGTTTAAAGCAAAAACATCATAAATTTTTGTTTCTTCAGTCGTTTTTCCTATTTTAAAAGTCTTTGTCCACTTTTCACTTCCCCCTTTTCCCCGTGAAACTTCTTTCCAAATAACCTCAATATCAAATTTACCCTCTTCAAAACCCATCTTTTTTTCAAGGGAAATCTGATTAACATTCAAGGAGTAGTAACATTCAACTGTAAAAACTTTCCCTTTATAAACTGCAAAGGGGAAAAGATGAAACTCAAAATTCCCCGTTGATAAAAAAACCTCTGAAATAAGAAGAAACACAAACATATCAGTATTGTGGATCTATTTCTCTTAAATCATTAATAAGCTTATAATCACCGAAACCTGTTTTATCAACAAAAATAAATCTCAATCTGAGGTTGGTATAATACCAAATCTGATAAGGATAATAACCAAATTCAAAGGGATGGTCTTCTATAAAATCTGGAGGACCGAATCTTATATAAATCCTTCCTCTATCAGTTTTATATCCTTTAATTGGACCTGAAAAATTCTTCATTACATATTGAAATCTTTCAAGAAATTTAATTTCCAGTTCATTGTAGGGTGTTACAGGATCTATATCTCTTCTATCCCAGAAATCTCTCCAAGCCTTTTCCCTTTCCTCGGGTTTAACATTTAAAAGTTCTTCAATATCACTCCTCTGAAATATTATGTTTAAAGCATCTACAATATCATCCCATTCATAAATTGAAAACAAATCTAAATTTTTTAATAAATACTCATCTTCAAATTCAACCTTTCTTTTTTCTGAATTAAGTTTTACCTTATATTTCAAAATTTCTTCATTAAATTCTAAAAGGTTGAGAGTTTCAAAAATCCTATTTATTCCTCTTTTAAATTCAAAGGAGAAACTTTTAAAAATTTCATTTTTTTTAAAAAATATAATCTCACCCTTTCCTTCCTCTTTTGAATCAAAATTTATCAAAATATTATAAAGAGAATCCGAAAGTGGCGGTTTCTTGTATAATACAGTGTCTCCATTTTTTTTAAAGAAAATTATATCACCAAATTTAACAAAATCTTTATTAATGAAAGTCTTTGAAAAACTCCATCTTTTTTGAGAATTAAGGTCAGTAACTTCAATATTTATTTTATTTACACTTTTTGAAACAGTAATCCATTTTTCAAAAACAATTTTATTTTCCCTTTCTCTTGTTTCCTCATATTTTTCAAAGGAGAACCTTTTAAAAAACCTTACAAAATATTCATCCTTATCTTCTGTTGTGCTATTTATATCAATCCTAATTCCTCCTGAAAATTCCTTTTCCTCTTTTTTAAAAACAAGAATGTAAGGAGAAATTTTAATATTTATTAAAATTGAATCTCCATCTTCATGAATTTTCTTAATAACGTAAAAATTAATTGTATCAGGAGTTATATAGGAGTATATAAAAGTAAAATAAAAAATCTTAAAAAAAAATATCACCAGTTAAATCCTCCCAACCCTGAAAGCATTGACGCAAAAAATGCAGAAGCTACTATTGCTACAATGAAAATAATAATACCTAAAATTATTCCCACAATTATTAAAATTCCAATTAACTGAAAAAGAAATCTAATTTTTGAATGATATTGAATTAAGTCAGCTTCACTTTTTGATATGGAAGCTCTTTCTGCTGATGAAGCTGCCTGAAGTGCAACTATTCCTATCCATATAGGAATCCACGCAATAAGTATACCTATTATGGTTATTGCCTCTAAAATACCTGCTATTATATTAACTATACCAAAAAATTTAATCCAACCTGTTCCCTTTGAAGCACTTTCATAGATATCCATTTTATTACCTCCAAACTAAAAGGGATTGAACCATCATAATTATTTTAAGATAATTAAAGGGAAAGTGTAAAGGTAATTTTTGAGAAAATACCAAATAAAAGTAAAATACCCAGAATAAAAAGAAAAAGACCAGCTATAATTTCAACTTTTCTTAAATGCTTTCTAATTTTTAAAAACATTAAGAAAAAGAAATTAATAAAAAGACCTGAAATGATAAAGGGAATAGCAAGACCAAGGGAATAGAAAGCTAAAAGAAAAGTTCCTTTTAAAGGAGAAGCTGAAGTGGCTGCAAGAGCAAGTATTGCGGAAAGAATTGGACCAATACACGGAGTCCAGCCAAAACCAAATCCAAATCCAACAAGAAAAGACCTTAAAAAAGGTAAACTTGATTTAACTGGATTTAATTTTTTTTCCACATCAAGAAACTTAAATCTTAATATCCCAATAAGATGTAAGGAAAGAAGAATTATAAAAATTCCCGCTACTTTTTCCAGAATAAATTTTTTTTCAATAAAAAAAGATCCAATAAAAGATGAAGCAAATCCAAGGAATAAAAAAATTGTTGAAAAACCAAAAACAAATAAAAGAGAATGAATTAGAATACCAAAAGAAAAAGAATTACTATTCTTTAATTCTTCAATAGATGCACCTGTTATATAGGATATATAAGCGGGAATTAAAGGCAATATACAGGGAGAAAGAAAAGATAATAATCCTCCCAAAAAAGCTGTTAATATAGAGGGTGTTTCCACAGGTAATAATAACATTATAAAATATTAATTTGCAAGGGCTTTTTATAAGTATTTATAATAAAATCTATGGAAATACCCAAAAAATACAATCCAAAAGAGGTTGAACCCAAATGGGAAAAATTCTGGACTGAAAAAAATCTATACCAGGCTGGAAAGGGTAAAAATAAAAAACCCTATGTTATAATGATGCCTCCTCCCAATGTCACAGGAATGTTACATATGGGTCATGTTCTAAATAATACTTTACAGGATATCTATGCAAGGTATATGAGAATGAAAGGATTCGATGTTTTATGGCTCCCTGGTGTAGACCATGCTGGTATTGCAACTCAGAATGTGGTTGAAAAAGAATTGGCAAAAGAAGGAAAAACAAGATTTGAGCTGGGTAGAGAAAAATTTGTAGAAAGAGTATACGAATGGAAAGAAAAGTACGAAGAAATAATTAAATCTCAACTTAGAAGACTCGGTTGCTCCTGTGACTGGACAAGGTACAGATTCACAATGGATGAAATTATGTCAAAAGCTGTTCTTGAAGCCTTTGTTAGACTTTATAAAAAGGGACTAATCTACAGGGGTAAATATATTGTTAATTTCTGTCCAAGATGTGAAACAACCTTATCAGATGAAGAAGTGGAAAGAGAAGAAGTAAATGGAAAACTTTATTACATAAAATATCCACTTGAGGAAAAAGATAAATTTGTTACTCTCGCAACAACAAGACCTGAAACTATGCTTGGAGATACAGCAGTTGCTGTTCATCCTGAGGATAAAAGATATAAGGACTTTGTGGGAAAATATGCAATTTTACCTTTTATTGGAAGAAAACTAAAAATAATAGAGGATGAATCAGTGGATCCTGAATTTGGAACAGGTGCTGTTAAAGTTACCCCCTCTCATGATCCTGTTGATTTTGAAATAGCAAAGAGACACAATCTACCCTTTGTTACTATTATGGATACAAAAGGAATAATAAATGAAGAAGGCGGAGAATTTAAAGGTCTTGATAGATTTAAAGCAAGGGAAGAGATAGTAAAAAGGCTCCAAAGTATGGGACTTCTTGAAAAAGTTGAGGACTATAAAATTAATCTCGGTAAATGTTATAGATGTGATACAGTAATTGAACCCTATCTTTCTGAACAATGGTTTTTAAAAATGAAAGAAATGGCGCAAAAGGCTTATGAAGCAGGTGAAAAAGGAGAAGTTAGATTTTACCCACCTTCATGGAAAAAACTTTATGATTTATGGCTTTTAAATGTTAGAGACTGGGTAATATCAAGACAGTTATGGTGGGGTCACAGGATACCTGTTTATTACTGTGAAAACTGCAAAAATGAAATGGTAAGCACAAATAAACCTTCAAAATGTGATAAATGTTCTTCAACAAAAATAAAACAGGATGAGGATGTTCTTGATACCTGGTTTTCTTCATGGCTATTCCCTTTTTCAACTCTTGGATGGCCTGAAAAAACCCCTGATTTAGAAAGATATTATCCCGGCTCTTTACTTGTAAGTGCATGGGATATTCTCTACTTCTGGGTAGCAAGGATGATTATGGCTGGTATTGAATTTCTTGGAGAAGTTCCTTTTAAGGATGTTCTAATTCATGGTCTTTTAAGAGATGAAAAAAGAAGAAAACTCTCAAAATCACTTGGTAATTCACCTGATCCTGAGGATTTATTTGATGAGTTCGGTGTTGATGGAGTGAGGTTCTCTCTTATTTCAATTGCTCCAGAAGGTAGAGATATTATTTTCAGTGAGGAAAAAATGAAAATCGGCAGAAACTTCTGTAATAAAATGTGGAATGCCTTAAGACTTCTCTTAACATACATAGATGAAGGAAAGGTATTAGAATATGAATTGCCAAAAAATCTTGAGTTTGAGGATAAATGGATTTTAATGAAGTTTAATGAAGCTTTAAAAAATGTAAATTTAAGTCTTGAAAACTATGATTACCCAGAACTGGCAAAGTCAATATATAACTTTTTCTGGTTAAATTATTGTGATTATTATCTTGAAGCAATAAAGGATAGGTTGAAAGATGAAAAAAGAAAAACTAATGCCTTAAAAGTTGCTTTAATTGTATTTGAAAAATTTTTAAGGATGGCTCACCCCGTAATACCTTTTATAACTGAGGAATTATGGCATAAACTTCCTTTTAAAAGAGAAAAGGAAAGTATATCATTAACAGAATGGGTTACTGAATTTGATATCAATTTTGAAAGGGAAAAGGAAGAATTTGAGTTTTTGATAAAATTAATAGAGCTTTTAAGGGAAATAAAAGGTATTTATAGGATTCCTTTGAAGGAAAATATAAGGATATTTATTAGAGAAGAAAAAGAAAAAAGATTTAAAGAATTACTCAATTATCTTGCAAAGGCTTTAGTTCTTGAAAAAGAACCTGAAAAAAATTATCTCGGTTATGTAATAAATGAAAAGGAAATAATTGTTGAATTTCCTGAAAGGATTAATATTGAGGAAGAAAAAATTAGAATAGAAAAGGAAATAAAGGAACTCGAAAGTCTACTTGCTGGTATTGAAAAAAGATTAAAGAATCCCGAATTTTTAGAAAAAGCGCCAGAAAAAGTTATCAAAGAAACAGAGGAAAAAAAGAGAATTTTTGAGGAAAAACTTAACAGTTTAAAAAAGTATTTAAAATAAAAGGAGTCAACTATGAAAAATTATAAATTTAAAAGTATGGAAGAATTTCTTTACTATTTTCCGCAAGAACTTATTTTTTACAAAAATTTTAAAGAAAAAATTTTATTAAATTTTAAGGAAGTTAATTTTATCGGAATGGGTGGTTCTGGTATTGGAGGTAAAATTCTTTCTCCCTTTTTAAAAATAAAACATAATGTTATAAATGATTACTATTACGATTTAATAAGTAATGAATCTTTAAACATTCTCATAAGTTATTCAGGTAATACAGAAGAAACAATAAGTTTTTTTGAGCCCCTTAAAAAGCAAAAAATTATAGGAATCTCTTCAGGTGGAAAATTAGAAGAACTTTTTAAAAAGGAGAATTTACCCCATTTTAAACTTCCAGAAGGTTATCCTCCAAGGTGTGCCTTACCTCTTATGTTTTCCCTTTTGAGTTTTATTCTTTCAGACCATATAAATTTTAAATTAGAGGAGTTAGATGATTTAAAAAATTTTTTAGAAGAAAAAAGAGAAAAATTCTCATCAATTGAAGGAGAATGTATGGAAATGGCTCAGAAAATTTATAAAAGACCTCTTTTTATTTATACATCGTATCCTTACTCAGGTTGTGTTTTTAGAATAAAAACTCAGTTTAATGAAAATTCAAAACATTTTGTTCACATAGATTTCATACCTGAAATGAATCATAATGAGATTGAAGGCTTAAAGGAACCAGCTGAAATTATTGAAAGAGCTTGGGTTATTTTTATAAAAGGAAAATATATAAATGATAGAAATAAAAAAAGGATTGATGAAACAATAAAAATTATTGAAGATGAAGTAATGGGGATAACAGTTTTTGAGCCTGAAGGAGAAAAACTTTTAGAGGAAATTTTTTATACAATTTACTTTTTTGATTATGTTTCAATTCACCTTGCAAAATTGAATAAAGTTAATCCCCTTGAAATAAAAAGAATTGAAAGTTTAAAAAAGGCTCTTTTAGATTGAAAGCTATAATTCCTATTGCAGGAAAAGGAACAAGAACATATCCTCTATCTTTTGCAACACCAAAACCACTTTTAAGAATCAAAGGAAAACCAACCCTTTATTATGTCACAAAAATTTTAAAAAAATTTAATATAGAAAAAGTAGTTTATGTTATATCACCAAATTTAATTGAATCTATTGATGAAATTAAAAAAATAAATAATTTAAAATGCGATTTTGTGATTCAGAACAAACCCCTTGGTCTTGGTGATGCAATTTTATGTGCTGAAGAAAAAGTTAAAAAGGGAAAATGCTTAATAGTTCTTGGTGATTCTATTATTGATTTAGATATTAAAAATTTTAATAAGAATAAAAATTACATAGGAGTTTTCAATCATCCGGACCCAAGGAGATTTGGTGTTGTAGTTCTTGATAATAATAAAATAGCTCAAGTAGAAGAAAAACCGGAGAAACCAAAAACAAATCTTATAATATGCGGAATATATTATTTAAGAAAAATTGAAATTCTTTTTTCAGCATTAAGAGAAATAGAAAAAAGGAATTTAAAAACAAAAGGTGAGTTTCAGTTAACTGATGCTTTTAAAATACTTTTAGAAAAGGGCGAAGAAATTTATCCTTTAAAAGTAAAAAAATGGTTTGATACAGGAACTCTTGATGAAATTCTTGAAACTCACAAAAAAATTTTAAAGAAAAGGGAAATTCTTGAAAAGAAAAATATTAAAAATACAAAAATAATTCCACCTGTATGGATTGATAAAAATGTAATTATAGAAAATTCAGAAATAGGACCTTTCGTATCAATTGAAACTGAATGTGAAATAAAAAATTCAAAAATTGAAGGTGCGATAGTTTATAAAGGGACGAAAATATTAAATTCAATAATTAAAAGGGGAATTATAGGCGATTATTCGGTAATTGAAAATTTAAAATCAGAAGAAATTTTTATAACAAATAAAAGCAAAATTATCTCTTAAATATCTCCCTTATAATTGCAGTATCTTTCAAACTCAAATAAAGGGGTGTGTCCTTTAATATCTATAACTCTTGCTATGAGAAATTCACCTGGTTTAAAATTTCCTTTAATAATACCTTTAATATTTTCTCTTGTTTTAACATTTGAAAAATTTTCAAACTTTTCAGATTCTCCTTCGGTTAAAACAAGAAATCTCCTTCCCAACATTTCCTTTCTTTTTTCCTCAATTATTCTATTTACTTCCTCAATAAGAATTTTTAGTCTTTCTTCTTTAATATTTTCAGGAACTTTATCTTTAAATCTTCTTGCAGGTGTATTGGGTCTTTCAGAATATTTAAACATAAAAGCCATTTCAAATTTTACACTTTTTACAACAGAAAGTGTATCTTCAAAGTCCTTATCATCTTCACCTGGAAATCCTACTATTATATCAGTTGTTATTGTTGAATCCTTAAATTCTTCCCTTATCATATAACAAAGGTCAAGGAATTCTTCTTTTGTATAATCCCTTTTCATTCTTTTTAAAATTTTTGTTGAACCAGACTGAAGGGGTAAATGGAACCAGTGGGAAATATGTGAACTTTCTTTTATTGCTTTAAAAACCTTATAGGAGAAATCCCTTGGGTTTGGAGATAAGTATTTAATCCAGAAGTTACCCTTTAAATCTTTATCAAGATTATAAATAAGGTCAGCGAAATCAAAACCTGTCTCTTCATCAAAGTAGGAATTCACATTTTGGCCTAAAAGAAATATTTCCTTTGAACCTTTATTAACTAATTCCTGAGATTCTTTCAATATAGAGCTATAGCTTCTATTAATTTCCCTTCCCCTTGTATATGGAACAATGCAGAAGGAACAGAAATTATCACATCCTATTGAAATATTCACATAGGAAGTAACAGGGTGGGTTGGTTCAGGTATATCTTTATATTCAGGAATTTCATCAAATCCAACTTCTATAATTTTTTTATTTTCTTCGATTAGGGCTTCAGCTATATTAGAAATCTTGTGAATTTTTCTTGTTCCTAAGATTGCATCGACTCCCAGTTCAAAAATTTTATCCTTTTCACTTTCAGCCACACACCCTGCAAAAATTACCTTTTTACCTTTTCTTTTAAATTCTCTTGCATAAATTTTTGCTCTCTTTTCAGCCTTTCCTCTTACAGAGCAGGAATTAATAAGAACAATATCTGCATTTTCTGGGGTATCTTCTATAAAACCTTTCTTTAGTAAAATACTTCTCATTGTCTCAGAATCCCTGACATTCATCTGACAACCGAAAGTAATTATAGAAAATTTCTTTATTCCCATATTTTTATCCTTTAAATTATAAATTAAAAAAATACAGATTAAAAATGCAAATAAAATTTTTATAAGGTAAAATATACTATGGATATAATAAAACTTTTAATTTTTGGAGTTTTAATCAAGGATACCCTGGTTAAAAATCCGTATCAAATAAAGGAAAAGCTGAATAATTTTTTTACCCTGAAAGAAAAATCTGAAAGAGAAATTGAGTTTACTCTAATTTTTAAAAAGGATATCGAAAATTTCATATTACTAGCTGAAAAAGACATAAAAAGAAAATTTATATTTAAAGAATTGAAAATGAAAATTGAATTCAAAATGAATCCCTTATCACCTCAGAAAACTGAGATAATATTAAATTCTGAAGCAGAAGTTTTTGGATGGTACGATAAAGTTTTTATACCACCAACTTATTTAAAAAGAGAATCCAAAGGGATAATTGAAAGAAAAATTTTGGATTACTTAAAGGAAAAAGAAAACTTTGATATAAAATATGAAAATGAAAATTCCTTGAATATTTTCTCTTTACCCTTTGATCAAAATATTGATATAATAAAACCACCTGACAATAAAAATCAAAACGAAACTACAATATCAATAAATAAAAATAAAATTGTATGCGGATGGAATGATTATAGGGGATACCCTGGATATGTAACTGTTGGAACAACCTACTCTCATAACGGTGGTATTACTTTTGGTAATAACCTTTTTCCTGCAAGGGGTCTTATGGCTGATTCCAATCAGGGTGATCCTGTTATAGATTTCGGGAATGGTGACACAGTTTTTTTTACCTTTATAAGTTTTAATCGTGGAAGTTTTACCGGAGACCTCGGATTTTGCAGATCTTTTGATGGAGGTAAAACATGGGAAACTCCAATAAATTTAACAAATACTCCTTTTGACCTTGATGACAAACCCTGGATGAGTGTGTATGGTGATACAATTTTTATTGTGTGGGATGTTATTAGTTCGACTTATGGTGTTTATCTCATGAAATCTACAGATGGGGGTAATAGTTTTTCTTCACCTCTGTATTTAACTTCATCAGGTATGGCACCCATACCAAGGAAAGGAAGGGGTGATACTATTTATGTTCTCTGGACTTATGATTCTCCTCAAAATCCAGCTTATGATTATGGGATATGGTTAATAAAATCAGTTGATGGAGGAAATACTTTTGGTTCACCAATTCATGTAGCTGATTATTACTATAACTCGATACTTCCATGGAGAGATTATGTGTTACCTTCCTTTGATGTTGACAGGAAAAATGGTAATCTTTATGTGGTTTATCATTCTTCTGATCCATCTCATACTCAATTTGATGTTTATTTTACAAGATCAATTGACGGTGGGCAAAGTTTTTCAGTTCCACAAAGACTTAACCTGAATACAGTGAGAAGTCAATTCTTTCCCTCAGTGTCTGTGGATGACTCAGGATATGTTCATGTTGTATGGTATGATACAAGAAAAAGTATTGACAGTCTTGAATTATATTACAGAGTTTCAAAAGATTTCGGGTTAAATTTTTCAAATGAAATTAAAGTAACTGATAGAGCACGAAAACCCTACAGGCAGAATTTCATAGGAGATTACATAGAAGTTTGCACAAAAGATTATATTGTGGGAACAGATTTTTGTCATTCTGACATAAACTACACATCTGATGATATATGGTTTGCAAGATTAAAAAGGGATAAAACACCCCCTCAAGTTTCTGTTATTTTTCCTAATGGTGAAGAAACATTTTATGCAGGAGATACAATTTATGTAAAGTACAGTCTTTATGATAATTCTGGTATTTCCTTAATAAATTTCCACTATTCAATTGATGGAGGAAATTCCTTTATAAAAATTGATTCAATTTTTCATTTTGATACTCTTTTTGAATGGATAATTCCAGATACAACTTCAAATAACGTTTTATTCAGGGTTGATGCAAAAGATTATGTGTGGAATAGTTCCTTTGATACAAGTGATGGTCCTTTTTCAATAATAAAGTTAAATACTTCGGAAAAATACAAAACAGAGAAGGAAAATTTAAGAATTCCAACTATTGTTTCAGATATCAGTGGTTATAATTCTTTTAAATTTTTACTTTTTGATTATTCAGGTAGGAAATCAACTATAAAAAATCTAAAAAGGGGAATTTATTTTGTTAAGTTTAAAAACAGGATTTACAAACAAGTTTATATAAATAAATAAGAAAATAAAAAGCGTTGTTTGGGTATAGAGGGTTCCAACCTATAAGGATTATTGATAAGCATTTTGAATTTTTCTGACTCAATTAGATTACATTGAGTGCCTACTACAAAATGTTCTTGATTTTGCTTTTTCCATAAATATATTCCAATCCTTCTTAACCCCAAAAAGCATCCTTTGCTATATTGTCGCCATATTGTCAATACTTTTTCTGAAATAGAAGAAGTTTATATATTTTCTTTTCTATTTCTTTATCTATATCAGGTAATGCCCCTAATATTTTCCATACAATTCTTCCTTTTTTATCAACTATGATGTGAGTGGGAAAAGAAGAAATATTAAGTTTTCTGTGTAAATCTTTATCCTCAACCGCAAGAAGATAATCAAAATTCTGTTTCTTTAAAAAATTTTCTATTACCTCTTTACTTTCATGTGTTATCGCAATAAAAACAACATCCTTTTTATCTTTAAACTTTTTAACAAGTTCATTAAGCTGTGGAATTTCTTTAACACAGAAACTGCATCCTGTGCTCCAGAAGTTACTTTTTTTCTCTTTCTTTAAGTCATATAATTAAACTTTCTGGTTGGGATAAATATGCTGACAATAGCGCTATACCTCTAAAACCCATTGACTTGTAAAGTATGCTGCGTGTAAAAAGGAAGGATTATTTTTTTCTTTCCAATTTTTAGTGCAAAAGAATACAGCTCATCCATAAAATCATAATGGTATTTATAATATTCTTTTTCTTTTGTCCATAAGGCTTCAAATTTCTTGTAATTAGCAAAAATAGCATCTTGAGAGAAATAAAAATAGCCAAGGAAGGAAAGCGCATAAGGTACCGGTTTATATAGAATCCAAGATGAATTTACCTTTTTTATCCTCAAAGAAAAACAAAATTAGGGAAGTATTTTTATCATATGGAGTTATTGAAATTTTATCTTTATTTTCAATCCTTTCAACATGTGGAATTGCTCTATATGGGTCACCACCTGAAAGTTCAAGCCACCAAAAATATATTGAAAATTTTTTTGATAAATTTAATTTAATTTTATCTTCAAGTAATTGAATTATCAAAGTTTTTTTCTTTATAATTAAATTATGAAAAAAATCTTAAGTGAAGAGGATGTTATAAAAATAATTGAGAAAAAACTACCGGAGATCATGGAAAAATCGCCACTTTTCAGGCTAAAAATTGAGGAAATAATAGATAAAAGAGCAGTAACAAGAGAGGAAATAAAAGAAATACTAAATGAATTAAAAGCACAAAGAGAGGAATTAAAATTACAAAGAGAGGAATTAAAGGCTCTAAGAGAAGACACTAATAAGAGATTTGAGGAAATAAATAAAAGATTTGAAGAATTAAGAGAAGACACTAATAAGAGATTTGGGGAGATAAATAAGAGATTTGAGGAGATAAATAAAAGATTTGAGGAGATAAATAAAAGATTTGAAGAAATAAATAAAAGATTTGAAGAGGTTGACAGGAGGTTTGAACTTCTAACAAAGGAAATGAGGGATGGTTTTAAGACTTTAAGAGATGCCATAACCGCAGTAGGGGCAAGATGGGGTATTTTTGCAGAGGAAGCTTTTAGAGAGAGTATGAAAGATATTTTAAAAGAACTTGGATTCTATAATGTTGAGAAATGGGAGGAATATGATAATGAGGGGATGATTTTTGGTTATCCATCGATAGTTGAGGTAGATCTTGTTATAAAAGATGATAAACATTATTTAATAGAGATAAAAAGTAGTGTATCGGATGGTGATGTTTTGAAGTTAAAAAAAATTGGGGAGTTTTATGAGAAAAAAACAGGGGTAAAACCGGAGCTTTTTATAGTTTCTCCTTATATAAGGGAAGAAGCAAAGGAAAAGTGTAAAGTTTTTGGAATAAAGTTTTACAAAAAAGATTAAAAATCAGGATTGTAAAAATACCATAACATTTTAAACTGGTAAGGATTAATATCGTGTAGTCCTTTTTAACTCTAAAAGCATCTTTTCTTGACTCACTACCTATTTTTCAAAAATTGAAAAGCAAAATCAAGTTTTTTTAAAATTTTTTTAAGGCAAAATGAATATCAAAGAACTTATAAAAGAATCACAAAAAAATATACCTTTAAACTTTATAAAATCAATTATAAATGATTTTTCAAGATTTCATAGAATACAGGTCTCAGAAGAATATTCAAAAGCTATTTCAGAACTATCTTATCTTTTAAAAAATGAAGAAATAAATTTTAGAATTCATAAACTTCCCTTTAATAAAAATTCCAAATATTTTTTTCAGAAATTCTTTCCTTACTGGAAAATTAATAAAGGGTATTTAAAAATAATTGAACCCTTTACAGAAATTATTGCAGATTACAGGGAAATTCCACTCTCAATAATTCCGAGAAGCAAAAAAACTTACGGTATTTACGAAATTGTTGATTTTGAAAAATATAAGGGAGAAAAAGATAAAAAAATTTTTTTAACAGAGAACTTCAGAAAAACTTTCTATGAAATAAGAGGTTATGATGCTGGAATACTTTATTTCGGGATGCCTGAAATTGAAGGAGTAAGGGAAGAGGGTGATCTTGAAGATTCAATACACTATGTTTCTTTCTGGGAAGAAGGCTTTTTTGGATTTTCAATATCACCAAGAAAGGGCAAAAAATTAAAAAAAATTTTAAAAAAACATAAAAAATTAAAGGCTGAGATAGAAATTGTTTCTGAATTTGGAGAAGGTTTTATTGAAATAGTTGATATATTTTTTAAAGGAGAAGAAAATAAAAAGGAAGTATGGCTTGTATCTCACTTTTGCCATCCCTCGCCCTTTGCAAACGATAATCTCTCAGGTGTGGCTGTTTCTCTTGGAATTGCAAAATACATTAACGAACTTATAAAGAAAAATAAAGCAAAACTTAAGAGAAATTTAAGAATACTACTTCTACCCGAAATGACAGGAACAGTAGCCTTTTTGAAAGAATTCTTCAATGAAAATATTGAAGTTATATCAGCATTAAACCTTGATATGGTAGGAGAGGACCAGGATAAGTGTAAAAGTGTTATGACGGTTGAAAAAGAACCATTTTTTATAAGAAGTTTTGCAGGGTATCTTGCAGGTTTAATAATGAACTATTTACCTGAAGGGGCTAAAAATTTCAGAGGAACATCAGAAATACCTCTTTTCAGAAAAACAATGTCAGATTACTCAGGTGGTTCAGACCATTATATTTTAATTTCACCTGAATTTGGAATCCCCTCATGTATGATAAATTACTGGCCTGATAAATTTTATCACACAACAGCTGATACAACAGATAAGATTTCAGAAATTTCCTTAAAGAATTCTTTTTCTCTTGCCTATGCCTATTTATACTTTCTTCTAAACTTTGAAAAAGAAGATGTTTTATTTTTAAAAGAAAAAATGAAAGAAATTTTTAAAAGAGAAATATTTGAATTGAAAATAAAAGAAGTAAAAAAAGAAGAATTTATAAGGGAATATTTTGGTCTTATAAATGCTTTTAAATCTTTAAATAAACTTGAAAAAAATATTAGTATTAAAGATGATTTAAAGGAAATTGAAGAATTTATAGAAAAAGAAAAAATAAAAAAAGAGAAAATTGAAAGAATAAAGACAAAAGAGAAATTTATCCTAAGAAAAAAAGAAAAGGGTGTACCCCTTTCATTATCACTTCACTTGGATTTGAAAGAAAGAAAAATTTATGATAATAAAAGGGAAAAAATAAAAAACTTACCTCTTCTTATTGATTTAATTTCCTATCTTGCTGATGGAAAAAGAGATTTCGAAGAAATCTTAAACACTTTAAATCTTGAAATAGGAAAATTGAAAATTAAAGATGTTCATTTTGCAATAGATATACTTGAGAAAATTAAATTTATGGAAAAAATTTAAAAATAAAGGTATTATTTATTATGAAATTTGAGGAGGGATTTATTTTTCAAATAGTAAGAACAATGAGGGAGGAGGCTCCCTCAAGGTTTCTTGCACCGCCTGCAAATGTTTATGAAACTGAAAATGAGTGGATAATTGAACTTATTATGCCTGGAATTGAAAAAAATTCTCTTAAAGTGGTTTTAGAAGATGAGATATTAAAGGTAGAAGCAAAAAAAGAAAAAAGTGAAGAGTTAGCAATGTGCCATCACTGTTATGAGTGGCCCTATTCAGAGTATAGGAGAATAATTGAATTACCAAAAGAAATAGAGTCTTCTCAAATATCTACGAGTTACAGAAATGGAATTTTAAAAATAAGAATACCTAAAAGGATAAAAAAAATTATAGAAATTGAAGTAAAGGAGGAATAATATGGAAGAAAAAGAATTTGAATCCCATATTCCTGAAGTTCTTCCAGTTATTCCTGTTAAAGGAGGGGTAATTTTCCCTGGAATAGCAATTCCTTTTACAATAAAAGAAGAAACTTATCAAAAGTTAATAGATGAGGCTTTAAAGCAGGATAAAATATTTGGCTCATTTTTACAAAAAGAGGAAAAAAGAGAATTTGAGCCTGAAAATATTTTTAAAATAGGAACTGCAGTGTATATTCACAGGATGTTCAGAGCTCCTGATGGCTCAATGAGGCTTTTTATTCAGGGTATAAAGAGAATTGAAATTCTTGAATTTGTGAAAAAAGAAATAGGATTCTATGCAAAAGTTAAAATATTACAGGATGAGCTTCCGAAGGATAATAAAATTCTTGAGGCTTTAAAACATAGTATCCTTTCAACATTAAAAGAAATTATTCAGGCAGTTCCTTATATTCCTGAAGAAGCACTTATATTTTTATCAGGTATAGAAGATTATTCAATTTTCACCGATATGGTTGCATCCTCCATAAATATAGAACCTCTTGAAAAACAAAAATTACTTGAAACCCTTAATTTAGAAGAAAGAATGAAAAAAGTCTTATCCTTTTTAACTGCTGAAAAGGAGGTTGCTTCTCTTTCGAAAAAAATAAAAGAAGAAGTAGATGAATCAATTGAGAAAACAAGAAGAGAACATATATTGAGAGAACAGTTAAGGGCTATTCAAAAAGAATTAGGAGAACTTGATGAAACTGAAAAGGAAATTCAGGAATTAAGAAAAAAAATAGAAGAAAAGAAAATGCCTGATGAGGCAAGAGAAGTGGCTTTAAGAGAATTAGATAAACTTTCAAGAATACACCCTGCCTCACCAGAATATTCTGTATCAAGGAATTATATAGACTGGTTAATTGCTCTTCCTTGGAGTGAAGAAACTGAGGATATCCTTGATTTAGAAAGAGCGAAAAAAATCCTTGATGAGGATCACTATAATTTAGAAAAAGTCAAGGAAAGAATTCTTGAATTTCTTGCAGTGAGAATAATCAAAAAAGGAAAACTGAAAGGTCCTATTCTTTGTTTTATTGGACCTCCTGGTGTTGGTAAAACTTCTCTTGGTAAAAGTATAGCAAGAGCCTTAGGGAGAAAATTCATAAGGATGGCTCTTGGTGGTATAAGAGATGAAGCAGAAATAAGGGGTCACAGGAGAACATATGTTGGTGCATTACCAGGTAGAATTATCCAAGGGATAAGACAGGTTGGGACGAAAAATCCTGTATTTATGCTGGATGAAGTGGATAAAATTGGTCTTGATTTTAGAGGTGATCCTGCATCTGCTCTTTTAGAAGTTCTTGATCCTGAACAGAACTATTCCTTCCGTGATCACTATATAGAAGTGCCCTTTGATTTATCACAGGTATTTTTCATCGCTACTGCCAATACTCTTTATACAATTCCGCCTCCTTTACTTGATAGAATGGAAATTATTGAAATTCCAGGGTATGTGGATAAGGAAAAATTATTTATAGCAACCAGATACTTAATACCAAGACAGAAAAAGGAAAACGGTCTTGATGGTATGAATATTAACTTTACAAAAAAAGCATTAGAAAAAATAATAAATGAATATACGAGAGAGGCTGGTGTAAGACAACTTGAAAGGAAGATTGGTGAAATTATGAGAAAAATTGCAATGGAAA
>JBDRZP010000016.1:0-9320 GCA_039804025.1 candidate division WOR-3 bacterium | reverse complement strand
TGGTTCTCCTATTTTTTATTCTGAAACAAAAATAAGAAAGGGAACAGTTGGAGTTGCGACAGGGTTAGCATGGACTCCTACAGGTGGAGAAATTCTTTTTATAGAATCAGCAAAAATGCCAGGAAGGGGGGCTTTAATTTTAACAGGAAAACTTGGAGAAGTAATGAGAGAATCCTGTCAGGCTGCTTTAACACTTATCAGAGCAAATTCAAGAGCCTGGAATATAAATTATTCGGAAATTGAAAAAAGTGATATTCATATTCATGTTCCAGAGGGAGCAATTCCAAAAGATGGACCTTCTGCAGGAGTTGCAATTTTTGTATCTTTACTTTCACTTTTTACAGGTAAACCAGTAGATCCAGAAGTAGCAATGACTGGTGAAATAACCTTAAGGGGAAAAGTTATGCCAGTGGGTGGAATAAAAGAAAAAGTCCTTGCAGCAAAAAGAGCAGGAATCAAAAGAGTAATTCTTCCAAGCTGGAATGAAAAAGATGTTAAAGAATTACCTTCTTACATAATAAAGGGAATGGAATTTATTTATGTTGATAATATATACGATGTTATTAAGTATTTATTTCCTGATTTAAAAAAAGAAAAAAAAGTTAAAAAAAAGAAATAAAAGGTTTTTAAAAAATTATAATTTTTCCTTTCTTTTCAATTTTAAAAACAAAAATTATTACTCCTCAAAACTACTTTCTGCTGATACAATATCTTCCAAACTTACTTTTGAAACATCAAGTTCATTTAACCTTTCTTTAAACATTTCAAAGGCTTCATAATAATTTACATCAAGTTTTCTTTTTCTTCCAAAAGGATTAGCTTTACTTACAACAAACTGCTTTACAAAGGGATGGTTTATACCCCTTTCTCTTATCTTTATAACTTTTTCTTGAACAATTTCATCCACCTCAGCAAGAATGGAAGCTCTTTTTTCTCTCTCTGTATAAGCCTCTTCAAAAGGTATATCTAAAAAGTTATCTACCTTCTTTAAGAATGTATGATAAGCTCCACCTGAAAATTTAGGTTTTTCTTCATATAAAATACCAAGAGTTATATAAGGAGCCTCTTCAAATTGGAAAGCATATTCACTTTCATATTTATCTGGTTCTTCTTTCATTATTGTCTTATACATTCTAATCACTTCAAGCGATTTTTCTTTTATGTTATGAGCCTTTTCTGTATTTAAAGCCAGTATCTGATATGTGGTGGAATAATCAGGAATTAAAATTCCTGTAATTTTTTCCTTACCAAGCCTTAACATAGCCTCTCTTCTATGATTTCCATTTGGGGTCCAATAAACTCCCTTTTTAGGCCTAACAAGAATAATAGGATCAAGATACCTACCAACTGTCTCAATCACTTCCATCAACCTTCTAACATGAGGTTCAGAAAGATCTCTCTGGAAAGGAGTGGGTTCAACCATATTTATTGGAACTTCAACAAGAAGTTGTGGTTTATCCCCATAGGGGTCATTAAATGTAGCGAGAACTTTAACACCTTCTTCTTCAATTTCTGCTATAAGTTTTTTTATTTCATTTGTTGTCTTTGCCATTTTAAGACCTCCTTTTTAATTAGTATAAATAATTACTATTATAATAATTAACTGCTACAATAAAATCTTTCAAGACTTTAAGTATTCAATTATTCTCAAAAGTTCCAATTTTATTTCTTTTAAAATTTTCCTGTCATCCTTTTCAAGGGGAAGATCAATTTGTTTTTTATCTTTCATACTTAAAATTTTTTTCTTAACTCCCTCAATTGTTAATCCCTCTTCATAATGTAACTTTTTGATAAGGTTTATAATATTTATTTCTTCCTTTGTATAAAACCTTCTTCCCCTTATTTTCTTTGGTCTTAAAGCTGGAATTTGAGATTCCCAGTATCTTATTACATGAGGTTTAATTCCTGTAATTTCTGAAACTTCCTTTATTGTATAATAAAACTTCTCTCTCATGAAAGATTAAGTCTTGACCTTACAAGAATACCTCTAAATTTATCCCTCTCTTTTTCTTCCATAACTTTTCCGAATAAAATCTGAATATGCGCGGGTTGATTTAAAAGCATTATTTCATTGATCTTTTCAATATTTATATCAATAATATTCATACCCGCTGCCATCCTTAAATGAGAGGTATACTCCATAACCTCTTTTGAATTCAAAAATTTAGCACTTTTTAGAATGCCTATAGTTCTCATAACCTTATCCTCTATTAGATCTTTTGCGCTCTTTAAAATTTTTTCCCTTTCTTCTTTTTCTATATCTATTATTTTATAAAGTACATCCTTAAAATTAGAAAGAATTTCCTCCTCTGATTTTCCAAAAGTTCTTAATGAAGAAAACTGAAAAATATTTCCCATAACCTCTGAACCTTCACCATAATAACCCCTTACTGTAATATCATTACTAAGAGCAAAGTTAATAACCTCCTGAATCCTTCCCGATAAAACTGAAACAGGAAGATGAAGCAAAGAGGAAACCCTGAAACCTGTTCCAACATTTGTAGGACAGGTCGTTAAAAATCCATATTTATTATGAAATGCATACAAGAGAGTAGAACCAATAAGGTCATCTATTTCCATTATTTTCATAAAAGCTTCCTCAAACATAAAACCAGGATAAAAAACCTGAATTCTTAGGTGATCTTCCTCATTTATCATAATACTTATCTTTTCTTCCATATCCATTACAACTCCTCTACCCTTTCCATCCTTCAATAAATCCTTTGATATAAGATGTCTCTCTACAAGAAAATCTTTTTCAATTTTCTCAAGTTCATCAATCTCGTAAATTTTAAGGTTCTTCAGTTTTTCAATTGAATAAAGGGCATCCCTTATCAAATTAAAAATCTTAACCCTCTTTTCCTCATCAAGATATAAGGGAAAATTGTAACCCTTTAAATTTCTCGCAAGTCTTATTCTTATAGAAAGAACAATGTCACCATAAACAGGACTTATAAATCTTAGCCAGAAAGGAATTTTTTCACTCATCCATTTAAATCTTTCAGGTATCATTTCCTTCTTCCACCTCCTTTATAAGGTCTCTGAGTCGAGCAGCTCTTTCAAATTCCTCCCTATTTATCGCTTCTTCCAGTGCTCTTTTTAAAACTCTCAACCTGAATTCCTTATTGGGCTCATAAACTCCCTTATAAATTTTACCTTTATGCTCCTTTGCTTTATGATAATCATAAATTATCTTACTTATATTTGGTTCAAAACTTTCATAACATTTTTCACACTTAAATTTGGTTATTTTTAAAAATTCAGAAAATTTTAAACCACAATTTACACAAACAAGATCTTCCTCAGGTTTTAAAACAGGATTTTCTTTTTTAGGAACAGGATATGGAGAAGGAGAAATCCCCATAGACTCCTTTTCAGCACATTCTTTACAGAGTTCAAGAACTTGCTTTTCACCACTTTCATAAATAACAAGTTTTACCTCTGCTTTATTCTTTTTACATTTTTCACAAATTTTTTCCATTTTTTCTTTCATTTTATTAATTTTAATCTTCCTTCTTGTAAATAATAAGATAAATTAAAGTATTTTGTCCATAAAGGATTATGTGAAACCATAATCAAAGATACATTATTTTTATCCACGAGGTCAAAGAGAATCTCCATAACTTTTAAAGCATTCTTTTCATCAAGACTGCCAGTTGGTTCATCAGCAAAAATTATTTCAGGTTCCCCAACGATTGCTCTTGCTATTGCTACCCTTTGCTCCTCTCCTCCTGACATCTCTGCAGGAAAAGAATATATTTTTTCACTTAATCCAACCATCTCAAGAATTTTCTTTGCTTTTTCCTTTGCTTTTTTAACACTTTCTCCCCTTATCAAAAGAGGAACTATAACATTTTCAAGGGCATTCAATTCTCTTATTAAATTATAAAATTGGAATATAAATCCAAATTTTTCATTCCTTAATAAAGATAACTTTCTTTCGTCTTCCAAGGAAATAAGTTCTTCCATATAAAAAATTTTACCATTATCAGGTCTGTCAAGAAAAGAAAGAAGCATTAAAAGAGTTGTTTTACCTGAACCAGAAGGACCCTGAATAAGAATTTTATCACCCTTTCTCACAACTAAATCCACTCCTTTTAATACTTCAATTTTACCATTTGGAGAATTGAAGCTCTTATAAAGTCCCTCTGCTCTTAAAATAATTTCACTCATATCTCAGAGCTTCTCTTGGCAAAATTTTTGATGCTTTAATCGCAGGTATTACTGAGGAAAAAATAACTATGAGATAAGAAGAGAGAAAAATCCAAAAAATATCTTTTAAGCTTATAACTACAGGCATATAATCAATAAAATAAACATCAGGAGGAAGTTTGATGAGTTTATATTTTCCGGCTATAAAACCCAAAAAAGAACCAATCATTACTCCTGAAATTATACCTATACTTCCAAGTATTAAACCTTCAAGTAAAAAAATTTTAAACACATCTTCTTTTTTAAAACCCATACTCATTAAAATACCTATTTCCCTTGTTTTTTTTGCCATTAAAACAAATAAATTCCCCATTATCATAAAAGAGGCCACAAAAATCAGAATTGAAAGAATCAAAAAAAGAGCAAGTTTCTCAAGTTTAAGGGCAGAAAATAAAGATTTATTCATATCTATCCAGGTAACTGTATAAAAGGGGTATCTCAATTCCTTATCTATTTTCTTTTTTATAATTTCAGCATTATAAGGTTCACTTAAAACAACCTCTAAGAGGGTATTTGAAGATTTTAAAATTTTCTCAAATTTTTCGAAAGATATAAAGGCAAAAGAAGAATTGTATTCATAATAACCGAGATCAAAAATTCCTGAGACCACAAATTTTTCAGATTTTACAGGAAAAAAAAGAGGAGAAAACTTTTCCTCAAAAGGGATCATAAGAAGTATAGTATCACCTATATTTGCTCTTAACCTGTAAGCAAGATAATCACCCAGTAAAATTTCATTTTCCCTTAAACTGAACTCACCTTCAACAATGCTTTCTTTCAATTTTCTCTTCAAAGGGAAATCTCCATCGGGTAAAGCCCTTACAAGACCACCATCAATATTAATTTTATTTTTAAATAAGGTTTTTGTTATCTTGTATTTAATAACCTTTTCAATTCCCTTAATCTTACTTATCTTTTTTATGATACTATCGGGATTTTCTATTTTCTCTCCCCCAAATTTCTGAATCAAAATATGAGGGGTTAATGATAAAATTCTCGTTTTTATCTCGGAATGGAAACCTGTTATAACACCAGTAACAAGGATTAATGCCATAACACTTAAAAAAATACCTGAAATTGAAAGAAAAGCAAGGATTGAAAGTAAAAAACCACTCTTAAGTCTCAAAAATCTCCTTATTAAAAATAGATAAACTCTCACTCTTTTTTGGGTCTTAAACCAGGAAATAAAATCACATCCCTTATATTAGGCTTATCTAAAAGTATCATACACAACCTATCCATACCTATACCAAATCCTGCTGTTGGAGGCATTCCATAGGAAAGAGCCTCAATATAATCCTCATCAAAAGCATGAGCCTCCTCATCACCCAGTTCTCTGAGTTCTATCTGTTTTAAAAATCTTTCCTCCTGATCTATTGGGTCATTCAATTCTGAGAAAGCATTCACAACCTCTAAACCTGCAATATAAAGTTCAAACCTTTCTGTAAGTCTATTTTCGTCCCTTTTCTTTTTCGCAAGGGGTGAAAGTTCTTTTGGATAATTAAAAACAAAGGTAGGATTTATAAATTCCTTGGAAGAAAAATAGTCAAAAATCTTATCAAGAACTTTTGGATAATTTTTTTCCTCTATACCAAGATCTTTAGCCACATCTTGAAGTTTTTTAACATCAGCCTCTAAGGGATTAAATCCAATTTTACTTTTTAAATATTCAACATAATCGACTCTTTTAAAGGGTCTTTCAAAGGAAATTTTTTGACCTTGATACTCAATCTCATAACTTCCTTTTATCTCAATAACAAGTGAATACAGCAATTCTTCAATAAAAAGAGATAAAACTTCATAATCCCAGTAAGCAATGTAGCCTTCAAGAAGTGTAAATTCAGGATAGTGGCTTTTATCTATTCCCTCATTTCTGAAATCTTTTGAAAATTCATAAACTCTTTCAAACCCACCTACAATTAACCTTTTAAGATAAAGTTCATTTGAAATTCTTAAATAAAGTTCTGTATCAAGGGCATTTGAATAAGTTTTAAAGGGTCTTGCTGTTGCACCACCATATATGGGTTGTAAAATTGGGGTTTCAACTTCAATAAATTTATTCTTGTTAAGAAAACCCCTTATAAAATCAAAAATCTTAGTCCTTAATTTAAAAACTTCCCTTGAACTTAAATCAGAAATCAAATGTAAATACCTCTTTCTGTACATAAGCTCTTTATCCTGTAATCCATGAAATTTTTCAGGTAAAGGTAAAAGTGCCTTTGTAAGTAAAATAAAATCTTTAACAAATATTGAAAGCTCCCCTTTCTGAGTTTTTCCTAACTTTCCCTCAACACCAATAATATCTCCTGGATCTATATACTTTCTGAAGATTTGATATTTTTCATTTAAAGAACTCTTTTCAAGAACAATTTGTAATTTTTCACTTTCATCTTCAATAACAGCAAAAATTAATTTACCAAAATCCCTGAAAAATTTTAGTCTTCCTGCAGTTCTTATTTCCTTACCAAGAAATTCTGACTCCTTTTCCCTTATTAACCTTATATCCACTTTACCATCAAATCTGTAAGCAAAGGGTTCGATTCCAATTTCTTTCAGTTTTTGAATTTTCTCTAAGCGTATTTTATATTCCTCAGGATACTTTTTGTTTTCCTTCATTTTTTCCCTCCATTAAAAGATAAGTTTTTATAAATTCTTCGATATCACCATCAAGAACATCATCAACTCTTCCTGTTTCAAGCCCTGTTCTGTGATCTTTTATAAGTTTATAAGGATGCAAAATATAACTCCTTATCTGATTACCCCATGCGATATCTGTTTTTTCTTTTTCCAGTTTTTCAAGTTTCTCTTTCTGTTTTTTATCATAATACTCTTTTAACCTTGCCCTTAAAATCCTCATCGCATACATCCTATTCTGATGTAAGGACCTCTCACTCTGACATGATACAACTATTCCTGTTGGAATATGTCTTATTCTTATTGCAGTTGATGCCTTTTGAACATGCTGACCACCAGGACCAGAAGCTCTGAAAGTTTCTATTTCAAGATCATCTTCATTTATTTCTACTTCCACTTCTTCTACTTCAGGATAAACAAACACTGCTGCAAAGGAAGTGTGCCTCCTTCTTGATGCATCAAAAGGTGAGATTCTCACAAGCCTATGAACACCCCTTTCAGCTTTTAAAAGCCCATAGGCATACTTACCCTCTATAAATAAAGTAGCAGATTTTACACCCGCTTCTTCTCCTGGCTGTATATCGGCTTCTACTTTAAAACCTTTTCTCTCACAAAACCTTAAATACATTCTCAAAAGCATTGAAGCCCAATCCATTGATTCTGTTCCACCTGCCCCAGGATGAATTGTTAAAATACAATTTTTGTGGTCATCTGGTTCATCAAGTATAAGTTTTATCTCAATTTCTTCTATTTTCTTATTCAATTCTTTAATTATTTTCCCTATTTCTTCTTCAATCTCCTCACCTAAATCTTTATCTTCTTCTTTCAATAACTCAAGTTCCTTTAATTCTTCAAATTTTTTTTCTATTTCTTCTATAAATTTAAGTGTTTCTTTAATTTCATTTAACCTTCCCATAACTTCTTTCGCTCTCTTCTTATCCTGCCAGAATCCTTCTCCTGCTGATTCCCTCTCAAGATTTTCCTTTTCCTTTTGAAGGGAATCAGCATTAAGAAAACTTTTTAATTTTTCCCATTTTTCAAGGAGTTCTGTTTTTTCCATAAAATTAATATATGATAAGACAAAAAGAAATTGAATTTCTTTTAGAAAAATACTCTAATACTTTAAGTTCTTTTTGGAAAAGGGAAAAAGAATTTATAAAAAAATATATTGAAAAAAAAGGAAAAAGTTTTAAGTATTTTGAAGAACCTCTTAATAATATATTCTCAATTTTTGGTAATAAAAATAAATTGCTTAAAAAAGTTAAAAAGGATTTACCTTTTTCAAAATTTAAAAAAATTAAAAAAAAGAAGAGTTTCTTATTGACTCCTGGTAATATTCCTCTAATAGAAATTCAATATCTTTACTTTTTAATTCTGGTTTCAGAAGAAATATTATGGAGACCAAGCAAAAATTTTATTGAACTTTCTAACAAACTCCTTGACTATTTGAAAAAGAATAATTTTAAAAATATTAAAATTGTTAAAGATGATTTGGAAAATTTAAAGGAAAAAATAAAAGATTATGATTATTTTGTTCTTATCGGATCTGACAGAACCATAAAGGAATTTAAAAAAAATATTGATAAATCAAAAAAAATTATAGAATATGGTAGTAAGACAAGTGTTTCAATTATTACGGATAAAGTAAAAATAAAAGAATTTATAAAGGATATTATTTATTTTTCCCATTCAGGCTGTTTATCACCAACAGTTATTTTTGTTCATAAAAATATTTTTAATGAATTTTTAGGAAAATTAAAAAAAGAACTTTCAAAAATAAAAGGTTTATTCAGTGAAAGGGAAAAATTATTCAATTTTTACATTTATCTTTCTGAAGAGGAAAAAATAGAAAAAATTGGTGAATTTTATATAAAATTGAATCCTGAAAACATCTTCATATCAAAAGGTTTTATAAATATTTATGAATTTTCAAAATTTGAAAATTTAGTTAAAAAAATTAAAAATATTGAAAATTTTATACAGGGAATGAGCATTTATCCTTTTAAAACAGAAATTTTAAAAATCCTAAAGGAAAACTTCAAGAATGTTTATATTAAAAAGATAGGAAAACTTCAAATTATAGATGAAAATTTCTTTGCTGATGGAATAAAACCTTTAAGTTTATTATTTGATTAAAATAAACTTTTTAAAAATTTTTGTTCCTCCTGCTTCAAGTAAAAGAAAATAATTTCCAGCTGATTTAAATCTTCCTGAAGAACTTTTGCCTGTCCATAAAACCTTATACTCACCAGGTTCTAAAATATCACGAACAAGGTTTCTAACATTTCTCCCTGTTCCATCAAAAATTTTTATATTTATCTCTGATTTCTTATTTACTTTAAAATTAAAAAAAACATTCCCCTTATTATTAAAAACATATATGTTTTCAACCAGCTCTCTTCCTTTTATAACTGGACCTCTTATGATTTTACATAGAATATCTTTTTCTGGATTATAAACAATGGAATCAGGAA
>JBDRZP010000015.1 GCA_039804025.1 candidate division WOR-3 bacterium | reverse complement strand
AAAAGAGATATGAGGAAGCAAAACTTCAGGAGGTTGGTCAAGTGTCCAGTTTTGTAATTGTTGAGCCTTCTATACCGCCAGAATTTCCTGTTTATCCTAAAAAAAGACAGAACTTGCTTTTTGCAATTGTCATAGGTTTTGGTCTTGCTTTATCACTTGTATTTTTACTTGAATACCTTGATACAAGGATAAGAGATGTTGATGAAATTAAATCAAGTTATCCAGAAATACCTATTCTTGCTACAATTCCTTTTGTCAAAACAGATGATTCAGAAAAGATTACCCTAACTCGACAGAAAAGAGGTTCCCTTTACATGGAAAGTTTTAGGACTTTGAGAAGTAATTTAAAATTTCTGAAAGTTGGAGAAGAAATAAAGACAATTCTTATAACAAGCAGCCAACCTAATGAAGGGAAAACTACGATTTCCGTTAATCTATCTATCATATTTCAGATGGCAAGTATAAAAACCATCCTTATAGAGGGTGATTTAAGAAAACCTGGTCTCCCCAAAATTTTTGGTGAAAAAGAAAAAGGTTTAACCGATTATCTCCTTGGTGAAGTTAGAAAAGAGGAGATAATTTATGATACCTATATTGAGAATGTTTATTACATTGCTCCCGGTAAAATTCCTCCAAATCCTACAGAACTTTTATCTTCTGAAAAATTTAAAAAATTAGTTGAGGAATTAAAGAAAGATTTTGATATTGTTATTGTGGATTCGCCCCCCCTTACTTTGTTTGTAGATGCAGCTGTTATTTCAAGTTGTATTGATGGTTCTATAATTGTTTTGCAGTTTGATTATACAAGAAGGGAAACTCTTGAATATACTATTTCATCCCTTCAAAGATCAGGTGGAAAAATAATAGGTTTTGTTGTTAATAAAGTTACACCTTCTCCTTTTAAAACAAGAACTTACTATTATTATCCTTATTATAAGCCTTATAGAGATTACGGGTACCCAGTTGAGTATTGAAAAAGAAAAAGTAGCGATATCTGCCTGTATTTTAGGTTATCCTTTTAGATTTGATGGTAAAGATAAAAAAAATAAGGAAATTTTAGACAAGTTATCTCAAAAATACATTTTAGTCCCTATATGCCCTGAGATTCTTTCTGGTCTTTCAGTTCCAAGAAAGCCCTGTTCTATTAAGGAAGAGAGTGTTTTAGAAAATGAAAGTGGAGAGGATAAAACCCATTATTTTGTTAAGGGTGCAAAAAGAGCCTTAAAAATTTTAGAAAATTTGGGTATAAAAAAAGTTTTTTTAAAAGAAAAAAGTCCTTCCTGTGGTGTTAATTATGTCCACTTTTATGTTGATAAAAATATAACAAAGTTAAAAAAGGGTGCCGGTGTTTTTACTCGGATTTTAATTGAAAAAGGATTTTATGTAGAGGGGATTGATTGAATTAATTATTCTTGGTTCTGGTGGAGGTAGGATTGTTGTGTTTCAAGGAATAAGATCAAGTGGTGGTTTTATTATAAAGGGGGGAAATTTTTTGATTCATATTGACCCTGGCCCTGGTGCCTTACAGGGCCTTTTAAAAAATAAAATTTATCCAAACAAAATAACTCATATATGGGTAACTCATAAAGACTTAGACCATACAGGGGAATTGAATATATTAGTAGAGGGGATGACAGAAGGTGGGCTTAAAAAAAGGGGAGTTTTATTTACTCCAGAGGAAGTTTTAAGAGAAAATATTTTACTTCAATATTTAAGAGAATATTTAAGTGAAATTATAATTACAAAACCTGAAAATCTATATGATGCTGGGGGATTAAAATTTAAAACATCAATCATGCATAATCACAGGGGAGTTGAGTGTTTCGGGTTTATTATAGAAAATTTTTCTTTCGGTTACCTTGTAGATACGAGACCTGATGAACACATATTGAAGTTTTACAGTAATTTAGATTATTTGCTTGTTAACTGTGTTTTGCTTGAGCCCAAAGAAGATGTATATCATATAAGTTTACAGGATATACCTTATGTCTATGAAATTACAAAGCCAAAGAAATTAATTTTGACACATTTCGGTATGAAGCTATTAAAATATGGGTTTAGAAATATTTCAGATTTTTTAAGTAAATATAATATTCCCTTTACCCTTGCTTATGATAATATGAAAATTACTTTTTAATAATTTAACTTATTTTTGTGATTTTTATTTTATTTATTCTTGATTCTGAGGCATCAAGAATTTCAAATAAATATTTACCAATTTTTATTTTTTCCCCTTTTTCCGG
Source organism: candidate division WOR-3 bacterium (assembly GCA_039804025.1). NCBI lineage: Bacteria > Pseudomonadati > Caldifarciminota > Caldifarciminota bacterium. Next base: position 60,794 of record JBDRZP010000015.1, on the reverse strand, counting down.
GATTCTTTTTATTTTTTCAATTATATAACCTGCAGCTGTCAATACCTCCTCTTCATCATACTTTTCTATATCAATTAAATTAGAAAGTTCATCAACAGGCATTCTTCCAGGTATTATGTATCCATCTTTAATTTTTTGAGGCTTTATAATTATATCACGGTCGAGCTCATCAACTATTTCACCTACTATTTCTTCAACAAGGTCTTCGAGAGTTATAAGTCCGGTTACATTTCCGAATTCATCAACAACAAGTGCAAAGTGCACTCTTTTGTTTCTCATTTCCTTTAAAGCTTCAAGAGCATTTTTATTTTCTGGAAAATAATAAGGAGCTTTCATGACTTCTGTAACTTTCTTTTTACTATACTCTGATGGATCCATAAGTAAAATTTCTTTAAAAAATAATATACCTATTACTTCATCTTTTTTTTCTCTAATTACAGGCATTCTTGAAAAAGGATATTCTTTAAATATCTTTAAGGCTTCGCTTATTGTGTCCTCATGACTGACACATATCATATCTATTCTTGGTATCATAACTTCCTGTATTCTTTTTTCAGATAGTTTTTTGATTCCTTCTATGAAATCTTCTATATTTTCCTTTTCAGTAAATTTTTCCTTTTTATTTCTTTTGAATATTTTGAACATATTCTTTAAAAAGAGCATATATATCTTTTTTTTCAGGCAAAACTATACCTGCTGAAACGATCGCTTTTAAAGCCTCTTCAACAGAAAGTTCTAAATAAAAAATTTTATCTTCCGGGACTATTAAATACCATCCACTTGTGGGGTTCGGAGTCGTTGGTATAAAGATATTTACAAACTTTTTCCCATTAATTTCCCATTTTTTATCAGAAGTTACAAAACCTATTGCATAATGTCCCTCCATTGGAAATTCTACAAAGATAACCTTTTTAAAGGCTGTTTTCTGGGAAAAAATAGCATCAGTTAATTTTTTTGCTCCAGAATAAAAACCTCTTATTAAAGGAAGTTTTACTAAAAAATTTTCCCCATACTCAAATATTCTTTTACCTATTAAAGTTGTAACAAAAAAACCAACAAGGTAAATAAATATAAAAGAAAAAATTAGTCCAAAAACGGTTGAAACAAAAACATTTTCTGTTCTTAGAATTCCTATCTTTACAAAAAAATTTCCAATATTGGTTCCAGCAAACTTAATTATAATATAGAGAATATATAAAGTTACAAAAATAGGAAAAAGTGAAGCAATACCCGTTATGAGATACTTTTTAATTTTCTTACTCCCCCCTTTTTAATCACTTACAAAAACTCTAACAAATTTCTCAGTGTCTGAAAAACTTATTTTAACTTTTTTATTAAAAGTTTTTGCAATTTTTTTACCTATTTTTTCCGCAAGATGTTCTGTTGTAGTTTCAATAATTATCCTATTCTTTTCATTTTTTACACTCATTATTCTCTCAAGGGGGTTATGAGTAAACTCCTCACCTGCAATATGTTTTATCCTTGAATGAATTTCTTCGTTTTTTTGCTCCACAAAATCACCAAAAATCTCTATAATTCCGAGAGGATATTTATCCCTTATTTTTCTACAAGCAGGACATTCTTTCTGTTGTATTTCTTTATGGTTTCCTTTCAATTCCTTCAAGAGTTCAGGATTATTGATCCATCTTTTTCTGTGGTAAAGAAGACCGCAGGTAGGACAAATTGTGGGGTCCACATATAAATTTTTATCCATATATGGATCTTTTAATTTATAAATATAACTCCTTGTGTCCTTACCCTTCATTTTCCTTACTCCTTTTTATTATTATAAACTTTTTTTAAACTTATTTTCAAGTTTTACCATGGCACTTCTTATATTTTTTACCGCTTCCACAGGGACAAGGATCATTTCTGCCAACCTTTGGTATATCTCTTTTTATAGTGAAACTGGGTGAAAGAGTTTTTACTTCACTTTTACTTTCCTCTTCTTTTTTTGAGATACTTAAGGTTCTTACAAGTTCAGGTCGAATTTCCCTTAATTTACTTAAATCAACTTTTCTTTCTGCTTCAACAATTTTAGCATGGAAAAGTCTGTGTATTGTTTCATTTCTTATCCTTCTTAAAAGTTCCTCAAACATTCTGTATGCTTCCTGTTTATATTCAATCAGGGGGTCTTTTTGACCATATGCTCTTAAGTATATTCCTTCTCTTAAGTGATCTAAAGCGTAAAGGTGCTCTCTCCAGGCTGTATCAAGAGTGAAAAGAAGACTAGCTCTTTCCAAATCTCTCATTCTTTCCTGTCCAAATATTTCCTCTCTCATTTCATAGAGTTCCTTAATCCTTTTTAGAACTTCTTCTTTGATTTTATTTTTATCTTCAATTTCTTTTAAATCAGAAAAATCAGCAAGAAAATGATATGATAGTTCCCCCAGAAATTCATCAATACTCCATTCTTCCTTTTCTTCTGAAGCTAAAAATCTTTCCATTAATTCCTCTACAAGATCAAGGACATAATCGTTCAAAATGAGTTCTTTCATATTTTCTCCTTCTAAGATCTCATTTCTCAAACCATAGATTACCTCTCTCTGCTTATTCATCACATCATCATATTCAAGAAGTCTTTTTCTGATTTCAAAGTTCTGCATTTCAACTCTTTTCTGTGCTGTTTCAAGAGCCCTTGTAACAAGTTTACTTTCAATGGGTCCTTCATCCTTTTTTCCAAATCTTTCCATTAACTCTTTTACTTTGTCAGAACCAAATAGTCTCAAAAGGTCATCTTCAAGTGATAAAAAGAATTTTGTTGTTCCAGGGTCACCCTGTCTGCCTGCTCTTCCCCTTAATTGCCTATCAATCCTCCTCGCTTCATGTTTTTCTGTTCCTATAATGTAAAGTCCCCCAAGTTCTCTAACACCTTCTCCCAGCTTTATATCAGTGCCTCTTCCCGCCATGTTTGTTGCAATTGTCACAGCATACTTCTGTCCTGCTCTTGCAATTATTTCTGCTTCCTGTTGATGATATTTAGCATTTAAAACATGATGAGGTATTCCTTCTCTTTTTAACATTCTTGAAAGTAATTCCGAGACTTCAACAGAAGTTGTTCCCACAAGAACAGGTCTTCCAATTTTAAAGTTTTTCTTTATTTCTTCAATAACTGCCTGGTATTTTTCCTTTTTTGTTTTAAATATGATATCAGGAAGATCAACTCTAATAACAGGTTTGTTTGTTGGTATAACAATGACGTCAAGTTTATAAATCTCCCAGAATTCTTGAGCTTCTGTTATAGCTGTTCCAGTCATTCCGGCAAGTTTCTCATACATTCTGAAATAATTTTGAAGTGTAATTGTTGCAAGTGTTTGAGTTTCCCTTTGTATTTCAACCCCCTCTTTTGCTTCAACTGCCTCATGTAACCCATCTGACCATCTTCTTCCAGGCATCAATCTTCCTGTAAATTCGTCAACGATGATTACTTTTCCATCCATAACTACATAATCTACATCTTTTTCAAAAAGGGAGTAAGCTTTCAAAAGTTGCTTTATAGCATGAATTTTTTCAGATTTTTCTGAATATTCTCTTATTACTTTTTCCTTTTCATAAAATTTTTCTCTTGGTGAAAGAGTTTCATCCTTTTCAATTTTTGTTAATTCAATTGAAAGATCAGGTAAAACAAATAAATCTTTATCTATGGTCAAAAATTCTTTTCTTCCTTTTTCTGTTAAATCTACATTATGAGATTTTTCATCTATCACGTAAAAAAGTTCGCTTTCAAATTCTCTTATTTTCTTTTCTTTTAAAAGTTCAAGTTCAATTTTTTCTGTAAGTTTTAATATATCTGGTTCTTGTAAGAGTTTAAAAAGTTTTCTTGATTTGGGAGCACCTTTTTTAGCAAGAAGTATTTTTTCAGCTGCTTCTTCTTTTTTCCCCTGGCTTAAATCTTTTTCTGCTTCATTTAAAATTTGATTAACAAGTAGCATCTGTTTTTTAACAACTCTTTCTACATGGGGTTTAGCTTCTTTATATAAATAATTGCTTGTTCTTTCTATTGGTCCAGATATTATAAGCGGAGTTCTTGCTTCATCTATTAAAATGGAGTCAATTTCATCAACTATTGCGTATATATGACCTCTTTGGACTTTGTCTTCTTTTCTGTAAACCATATTGTCTCTTAAATAATCAAATCCGAATTCATTATTTGTTCCATAGGTTATATCTTTGTTATATTCGGGTTTTCTTTCCTCTGGTTCCATACCACTCTGAATTACCCCAACTTCAAGTCCAAGCATCTCATAAACAGGTCCCATCCATTCTCTATCTCTCCTTGCAAGATAATCATTTACTGTAACAAGGTGGTTTATTCCCCTTGGTGAGCCATTAACTAAAAATCTTTTATCACCTTTTAATCCTCTTGCTCTTCCAATAAGTGAATTAAGGTAAAGTGGCATTGTGGCAACGAGGGTTTTACCTTCACCTGTTGCCATTTCTGCTATTTTACCTTGATGCAAAACTATAGCACCAAGAATCTGAACATCAAAGGGAATCATATCCCATTCATAATCCTGGCCAGTTATTTTCCACTTTTTTCCAACAAGTCTTCTGCAAGCTTCTTTAACAAGGGCAAAAGCTTCAGGTAGAATTTCCATATCACTTTCACCATCTTTTAGTCTCTGGACAAATTCTTCAGTTTTTTTAATCAGGTCTTCATCAGTAAGATGATGGTAAGTTTCGTATATTTCGTTTACCTTTTTAACTATAGGCCATAATTTCCTTATAACTCTTTCATTTCTTGAGACGAATATTTTTTTTAAAATTTTTTTAATCATTTTCTATTTCACCTCCTAAAAATACAGATTTTTTTAATTTAGAATGATAGGGTGACCATCTTTCACCCTCTTGTGCCATTTTTATTGCTTCATCAAATTTATAAATCTCAGCATCAAGCATATCAGCCATATAAAGGATATAGGCTTCTTTTGTCATTGGGAGAGTTAAAGCTCCCTGACTTTTTGTTCCATGATGTGATGCTATAAGGTGCAAAAGATTGAGCCTCAAATCTTCTGGAAATTTTGATTTAAATATTCCCCCAGATTCTCTTTCTTTGTTGAATTTTTCAATTTCCTCATCAATTTTTTTCATTCCAAGATATATATGGTCAAGAAGCCTTCCTTCATCTGTCATACTTGATTTAAAATCTATTTTGTATGATAAAACTTTTCCTAAGTCATGTAAAAGAGCACCTGCTATAAGTAAATCCCTGTTTATAGAATTATAACATTCAGAAATGGCTTTTACTATTTTTACTACATTAAGTGTATGTTCAGCAAGCCCTCCTGAGTAAGCATGGTGGTATTTAACAGCAGCTGGTGCTTCAAGGAAATTTTCAAGAAATTCTCCTTTAAAAATTTTTGAAAGTAATTCCTTTAAAAAGATGTTATTAAGAGAATCTATTTCTTTTAAGATTTCCTTTTTAAGAATTTCCTTTGGAATCGGTGATGCAGGGATAAATTCCTCTTTTATTGATTCAACCTCTTCAACTTTTTCAGCTTCTTTTATTATTACTCTTTTTTCCTCCTTATATACTCCTATTTCTCCCTTTACTTTATATATTCCTTCCTCCAAATTAACATTTATATCAAAAAGATAAGCTTTTAATTCTCCTGTTTTATCAGAGATTAAGAGTTCAATATAGTCTCCCTTTTTACCTGACGAGTTTTTAAGAGAATGCAAATAAAATATATCTTCAAAACTTCCTTCTGATTTTATTAAATCTTTTACATAAATTTTTTTCATTATTTTAAGATAATAAAAAATAAAGATTTTTTTCTAAAAATTCAAGTTGACAAATTAAAATTTTTGCTATATAATAAAATACTTTAAAAATGGTTCAAACCCTTTTGAAAAAATGGAGGAAATTGTGAAGAGGATTTTAGTCCTCCTTATGACTATTATGTTTTTTTATTCATGTAAAGAAAGAGAAGGGATTTATCTTTTAAGGGTTTCGGTTTCCAGTTATAGTCTTGGAATTGATATTGTTTCTTTCAATGAACAGGATTCAACTTATTTTTTCCCTTATGATACTCTTTCAGCCACTTTTACCTTCGATGCTCATAATACAAGTGAAGAAGGTTATTCTCCGATTTTAAGTATTGATAGTTTTAATATTGAATTTTATGATATGTCCCAATCACCCCCAAAAAAGATTTCATTTAATGTTGCTCCTCCTTACCAAGGTAATGTTTCTATTCCGACTTATTCACATTTGAAATATGTCTTACCTGTAGAATTAAAAAAGAACTCTCCAGTTACCCTTACTTTACCTCTTCTTCCTTCCTATATAAAGGAAATGTATAACCCTTTTTATAATGTTTGGAAAAATAGGAATCCTGAGGTTTTATATTTAAAGGCAAGATATACTTTTTATTCTCATGAATATTATTCAGGTAAAATTCTTGATCCAGTTAGTATTGAAATAACCTTGGAAGTTTCTGATTTTGCTGATCAAGGATAAAAGGAGGTTTTAAATGTATAAATTTATTTTAAATTTAATTTTTGTATTTTCTTTATTTGCTCAAATAAGTGATATAAGAATACAGGGTGAGGGGACAAATACCATAGTTACTATACTTGTTCCAGAAGATGTTTCTTATACAGTATTTAAACCAACTTCAAATGTTATAGCTCTTGATGTTCATACTAATAAAACAATGATTGCACCTGGATCCTATGTAATAAATAGGGCAGGAATCGAAAAAATTACACTTGAAACCTTTCAACGTGTTGCTTTAACAAGAATTTTTTTATATACCACTTCTACCTTTGAAAGTTATGATGTAAGAACAGCTGAGGGAATTTCTTTTTATCTATTAAATACAGGTGGTTCTGAAGGTATTTATACTTTAAAAGAAGGAAAACCTGAATTCACGACTGAAATTGAAGAAAAACCCCCTGTTTCTACTGGACCTTCAACCGTTAAACCAGGTGAACCGAGAATTTCACTTAATCTTGAAAATGCAGATATAGTTACTGTTATTAATGGTATTGCTGAATATGTTGGTTTGAATGTGGTTTACACAACTGATGTAAAAGGGAAGGTTACTGTTATGGTTAACAATATACCATGGAGGACTGCTCTTGAACTTGTTTTGAAAACAGTTGGATTATCTTATATTGAAGAAAACGGTGTTTTGAGAATTGCTCCTCCTGATAAGCTAAAAAGGGAAGAGATAGAGAGAAGGAAGGCTGAACAGGAGGCACAGCTTTTAAAACCTCTTGTAACAAGAATTTATAAGCTTGAATTTACAAAACCTGATGAGGTTTCAACATCACTTCAAAAACTTTTAACAGAGAGAGGTAGAATAGAAAAAGATGAACATACAAATTCAGTTATTGTAACTGATATTGAGGATATACAGCAAAAAGTGGAGCAGATTATTAAATCCCTTGATGTAAAAACACCACAAGTAGCAATAGAAGCAAGGATTGTTGAAATCAACACAAGAAAGTTAAAAGAACTGGGAATAAAATGGGGAGGAAGATATACTGGAATAGTCCAGGGAATCCCTTCACAGCAGGTTTATATTGGTAGGAATCCAAGTGAATCTCCTTCTGAACCTGGACCAGAAGGAACCGGTTTTTCTGAAGCTGGAGCTGTAACTTTACCCGCAGCTCCTGGTTTAAGATTTACTGTTGGTTATCTATCACCTCAAACTGACCTTTTTACAATACTTGCTACTCTTGAGTCTGAAGAATTTGCAAGAGTTATATCTTCTCCTAAAATTACTGTTACTGATAACAAACAAGCAAAAATAATTGGTGGAGTTAAAATACCCTTTATAACTACTGATGTTGGTGGTAACCCAATAACAAGACTTGTAGATGTTGGTATAAAACTTGAAGTCACACCACATGTAAATTCCCAGAACCAGGTAACTCTTGACTTAAAGACTGAGGTATCTCAGGCAGGTGAGCCAACTCCTACAGGACAGCTTACAATTCTTACAAATGAGGCTGAGACAAGGGTTTTGCTTGGTAACGGTGAAACAGCCGTTATAGGTGGTCTTGTAAGTACTAAAAGATCAAGAGCCTCAAGTGGTATCCCTATATTGAAAAATATACCTCTGATTGGAGCTCTTTTTGGAGGAAGAACAGGTTCTGTTGAAGAAAGGGAAATTGTGATATTTATAACACCGAATATAATAACAGAGTAATAGAGAGCCTTTTTATTTTCAATCACGCCTCCTTACATAGGAGAAATAGGGAACAATTCTTTTACTTAAGAAAATATATAAAAAATATTAAAATTTTTGTTCCCTATACATGGAGGGGTGATCTTGGTGAAAAACCTTTATTGAGAAAAAAAATAGTTGAAGAAGGTGTTGAGATTATACCTTTAAATTGGTTTTTTTTAAAAAATATTCAATTTCAATTCTTTTTTTCCTTTTATTTAAAAGAGATAAAGTTAGAAAAACCTGATTTTGTTATTTTTCTTGAAGAAAGTTATTCAACTTCTACCTTTGAATTTTCTCTTTTTTTTAAAAAAGTGCCCTTTGTATTTTTCAGTGCTCAGAATATTTATAAAAATTTTCCAATTCCAATTAGAAAAATGCAAAATTATGTTTTTAAGAGATCAAAAGGGGCACTTGCAGTTTCAAAGGAGGCAGAAGTAGTTTTAAGAAAATGGGGTTACAATAAAAAAATTTTTAGATTTTACCTTGGAGTAGACCCTTTTAAATTTAATGAATCTAAAAAAATTGAAATTTTAGAAACCTTAGAAAAACCAATATTTGCCTATATTGGGAGACTCACAAAAATTAAAGGTGTTTATGTTCTGATAGATGCCTTTGAAAAATTCTATAAAAAATATAAAAAGGGTACACTTCTTTTAGTTGGTGAGGGTAAAGAGAGGGTAAATATTAAAAATCTATTAATATCAAAGAAAGTTAATTTTTACATGTTACCTTATATATCTCATGAAGAGGTCTATTCAGTTTATAAATCAATTGATTTTCTTATTCTTCCTTCTCTTACAGGAAAAGGGTGGAAGGAGCAGTTTGGTAGAGTTTTAGTAGAAGGAATGGCTGGAGGTGTTCCAGTTATTGGTTCTGATTCAGGTGCGATTCCTGAAGTGATAGGGGATGCAGGGCTTTTGTTTAAAGAAGGTAATTCAGAGGAACTTTTTAGATGTATGGAAAGGTTATATCTTGACAAAACCCTGAGAGATGAGCTCATAAGAAAGGGTTTTAAAAGGGTTAAGGAGAATTTTACCTATGAGGTAATTGCAGAAAAACTTTATAATTTTTTAAAATCTTTAATTTAAAAATGAGAATAAAATTTGAAGTAAAAAGATGTTTTCTTGATAACGGTTTAAAGATTTTACTTATACCCATGAGAAGAGAAATTGTGAGTTTCTATATTGTTTATAAAGTAGGTTCAAGGGATGAAATTGAAGGGAAAAGAGGTATATCCCATCTTTTAGAACATATGATGTTTAAAGGAACAAAGAAATTAAAACCAGAAGAATTTTCAAAAATAATTCAAAAGATGGGTGGAATTGATAATGCCTTTACAACAGAAGATTTTACCTTTTATTATGAAACTGTTCCAAAGGATGCTATTTTCAAAGTTATTGAAATGGAAGCAGATAGAATGGTAAATTTAAATCTTGAAGAGTTTGAGTCAGAAAAAAATGTTGTTATTGAGGAAAGAAAAGAAAGGATAGAAAATTCACCCTTTGGCAAGTTTTGGGAAAATTTTTCCCTTCTTTCTTATACAATTCACCCTTACAGATACCCGGTAATTGGTTTTGAACAGGATATCCTAAATATTACAAAGAGGGATTTAGAAAAATGGTATGATAAATTTTATTCACCTTCAAATGCTTTTATTGTTATTACAGGTGGATTTGAAGAAAAGGAAGTTTTAAAATCCTTAAAAAGAAATTTTGCAAAAATTGAGAAGAAGAATAAAATTGAAAGAAAGATATTTTATGAACCGGAACAGAATTTTGAAAGAAAGATGGTGATAAGGGAAAAGGATTTCTTAAAAATACTCGGTATAAGTTTCCATTCAGTTTCCTTCAGTCATCCAGATTTTATCAAATTAAGCTTATTTTCAGCTTTACTTGGTGGAATGGAGAGTTCAAGACTTGAAAAAATTTTAGTTCTTGAAAAAAATCTATGTAATGAAATTTCTACCTTCTGTGAAGAGAAACTTGATATAGGTCTTTTTATATTTTACGCAATACTAAACAAAGATGCTGACTTTGATAATGTTATAGAAATTTTCTGGAAGGAGATAGAGAAAATGCTGGAGGGAGATATTAAAGATGAAGAAGTCCAGAAAGTTAAAAATATGTTATCTTCAGAATTTTTGTATAGAATGCAGAGTACATCAGGTAGGGGTCAGATTGTATCCCATTTCGAGCTGAATGATATGTTTGACAGGATTTTTACCTATCTTGATGAAGTAGAACAAATTAACAAGGATGAAATAATTGAGACAGCAAGAAAATATATTAAAAAAGAAAAGGCGAATTATTTAATTTTATGTTAGAGAAAGTTTACAAAGGTGAAATTTCAAATAAAATAAAAGTTTATTATGTAAAAAATGATGAGTTACCTTTAATTTCTTTTGCGATAGGATTCTGTTCAGGAAGTTATTTAGATCCAAAAGGTAAAGAAGGTTTATTTTATCTTACTTCAAGTCTTATTGACAAGGGTCATGATACACTTTCTACTTTTAAGATAAGGGAATTTTTTGATAATATTGGGGCTAAGTTTAACATTACAAGTTCAAAAAATATGCTCTCTATAAAAATCCTTTCAGAAGATAAATTTTTTGAAAGAATAGTTGATTTTATAAGGGAATTAATTTTTTATCCTCCTTTTAAAGAAGAAGAAATTGAAAAAGAAAAAAATAGAATAATTTCAGAAATTTTACAAGATGAAGAAGATCCTGAAACTGTAATATCAAAAAAATTTTATGAAGTTTTATACGAAAATACACCCCTATCACATCCCCTTGAAGGTTACGTAGAGAGTATTAATTCAATAGAAAAAAAAGATATTGAAGAATTTTACAGAGAAAAAGTTTTGAGAAGAAAAATTTTCATAGCAGGAACAGGTTCTATTGATTTTGACATATTTTTAAAAAAGTTTGAAGATTTTTTTGAAAACTTAGATGAGTTTAATTTTAATTATCCAGAGTTTAAAAAGGATAAAGTTGATAAGAAAATTTTTTTAATAAAAAAGAAAGTTAATCAGGTATTTGTAAGACTTGGACAATTTTCTTTAAACAGAAAGGATAAGAATTATCATAAGTTAATTCTTTCTAACTATATACTCGGGGGAGGAGCAGTTGCTTCAAGACTTTATACAAAGATTAGGAATGAACTTGGATTTGTTTACACAATTTATTCAAAATTTAATAACCTTGATCCTTTTAAAGGTGCCTTTTATTATTACTTCCAGACAGGGACAGAAAATTTTGAAAGGGCAATGAAAATTTTAATTGATGAAATCAAAAAATTTAAATTAAAAGGGTTAAAGGAAAGGGAATTGAAAGAAGCAAAAGGTTTTTTCAAGGGTTCCATACCAAGAGAAATTGAAACCTATCCCCAGATCACAAATATTTTACTCTCTGCCTTATATTATGAACTTAAACCTTCTTACCTTTACGATACCTTAAATAAAATTTTAGAAACAAATAAGGAAGAATTGTTTGAATTTATAAAAAATTTTTATGATTATGAAAACATATGTGGGGCTATAGTAGTTCCTGAAAATTACGATTATTCTTTTTTAAGTGATATTTTCCCTGAACATAAAATAGAATTAATGTAACAAATTTTAAAATTTATTCGTTTTATTTAATATGGAATGTGAAAGATTAAATCAATGGATTTTAAAAGAAACTCTTGAAAAAGAGGATTGGAAGCATATCTATAGTTGTAGTCTCTGTAAATCCTTTTTTAATATTTCAGATTTTTTACACAGGAGTTTTGAAGATTTAAAAAGTTTAGAGCCGGATAAAGGTGTTTTTCTTGCTATTAAAAAAAGAATCAGATTTGAAAAAGTTTTTGTTAAAACACTCTCTCTTTATATGTTATCGTTTTCCTTATTAATTAATTTTTTCTTTTTTATAATCAAAAATATTTTTATCACCCTTTTTATAAATTTTTTGCTTTCAATAATTAACATAAAAGATTTATTGGAAAAATTACTTTTCTTCTTTATAAAGTTCAAGCCTTTGTTCCCTATACTTTTAAATGTATTTTTATATTTTTTAATACCTTTATTTTTAAGTTTCTTTCTTTTTTTAACTGTTTTATACCTTATATTTAAAAAAGGTTCAATCCCTATCAAAACTTTAATGGTGTAAAAATGTTTTTACTTTTTATTTATTTAATTTTTAATGCTCAAAAAAATTACACTGAACTTGAGGATAAAGTGATTGTTGAAAAAAATGATACTATTAAAAGTGATTTTTCTGTTATTGGCAAAGATCTTGAAGTTAAAGGAGGTATTTTAGGGGATCTTGCGGTTATTAATGGAAATGTAGAAATTGAAGGCTTAATAGAAGGTGATTTAGCAGTTGTAATGGGAGATGTTAAAGTTCTAAAGGGTGCATTAATTAAAGGGGATCTCGCGGTGGTTGGGGGTAAATTAGATATATCTAAAGAAGCAAGGGTTGAAGGAGAAAAAGTTAATTTAGGTCTTGGTCCTTTACTTTCTCCATTAAAGTTGATTAAGCTATTTGTAAAAGGAGTTTATGTAACAGAAGGAAAGAAAAAAGTAGAATTGAAAGAGGAAGTTGAAAAAGATACAATTAAAGAAAAAGAGGAAGAAAAAGTGGAAAAAATGGAAAAAGAAGAAAAGAAATTTTTTTCAGAGTTTCCAAAAAAAATTCTTATATTTTTCTCATTTGTGATAATTTTTGGTTTTTTAGTTTTTATTGTTAAATTAGCTTTTCCAGGCACTGTTGAGAATATGACTAAAGAACTGGAATTAAATTTATGGAAATCCCTGGGAATAGGTCTATTATTTCAGCTTTTTTATTTTCCTTTTTTAATTTTTCTTTTTGTTACAATTCTCGGTATACCCCTTGCACTTTTTATACTTATTTCAACTCCTCTTTTTCTATTATATGGTTCTTCATCTGTTATTATATCCTGGGGAAGAATTATACTTCAGAGGTTTAAAATAAATTATAAAAATGATTTTATTCCTATTATTGTAGCAGTGTTTTATTTTCTGATAATCTCACTTATTTCAGCTCTTGTTTTATCCTTAGAGGCAGAAGGTTTGTTATATACACTTTTAAAGATTTTTGTTTTTTCCTTTTTGTTTTTTAATTTCTATCTTGTTTTTACTATTGGTATTGGAATTCTTTTTGTTTCAAGACTTGGAATAAAAAGTTAAAAATAGTTTAAAGAATTTTGAATAAGGAAAAGGAACTTGAAATAATTTATAAAAAATTCAGTAAAGATGTTTATTCTTATCTTTTGTTTCTCTCCCTTTCAAGAGAAGAAGCAGAAGATATTTTGCAGGATGTTTTTATAAAATTCTGGAAATTATTTGATAGATTAAAAAATTTGGAAAATATAAAAGCTTATCTTTTGAAAATGGCAAGAAACAGATTAATAGATTTAAAAAGAAGAGAAAAAAATATAAAGTTTGTAGAATTAAATGAGGAAATTTTTGATATTAAAAGTGAAGACCCAGCTGATAAAATAAAAAAGATAGAGTTTGTTAAAAAAATATTAGAAAATTTAGAGGAAGAAGAAAGAGAAATAATTATTTTAAGATTTTATGAAAATTTAAAATTTAGAGAGATTTCTGAGATTCTTTCTATTAATGAAAATACTTTGAGGGTTAAATATTTAAGAATTCTTGAAAAAATAAGAAAATATGTTTATAATTATAACTATGAAAAATAAAAAAATTAAAATTGGGATAATAACTCTCTTATTTTTCCTTGGAACTATTTATTTAATTTTTACAGGCTTGAAAAAAACATGGGTTTATTACTATACAGTTGAAGAATTTTTCCAGAAAAATCCCTATGTTGACGGAAAGACAATAAGATTGCAGGGTAAGGTTGTTCCTGGAACTGTGAATAAAAAGGGTAATATTGTAGAATTTGAAATTGGTAATAATGAAAATAAGATCAAGGTTATATACAAAGGAACGGCACCTGATATGCTCTTTCAGCCTGAGGCACAGGTTGTTGTTGAAGGAGTTTATTATAAAGCCGATAACCTTTTTAAAGCACATTTCCTTTTAACCCAGTGTCCTTCAAAGTATCAGGCAAAAGAAGCAAAAGAAAAATAAAAGTTTGATATTTTTTTAAATTTTTTTTAAATTAATTAATGAAATTTTTAAGATTATTTTTTGTTTTTATTTTTTTCTCTCTGGTTTTGTTAATTCTTTCTTTATTGTTAAAGATTAAAGAAAATTCAGAAATAAAGAAGGAGGCTGAGGAACTTATAAATCTTTTTGAACCTTCTTTTGAATCAATTTTAAATGCCTCTTACTTTATTGATGAGCTTTACTATAAAAATCTTGATAATTTATCGGATTTTTTAGCTCCAGATTTAAAGGAAGATTCTCTTTTGAAAATAGCTCTTGTAAATAATTTTTATGAAATAACAATTTTAGATAAAAATTTAAAGGTGATTTCCTCAACAGGTAGAAAGAAAAATTCTGTAATAGAAAAAAAAGTTTTTGAGAAGGGAAGGATTGAGTCAATAGAGGGTGATTCCCTTTTTTATTTATTAGATAAAGGAAATTATTACATTCTAATGATAAAGGATATAAGGGATCTTAAAGAAAAAAAGACTGAATCAGGCTTAAAGAAAATGCTTGAAAAATTAAGTAAAGAAGAAAGAATAGAATATATTTCTCTTGAATCAAATGGTGAAACTGTTTTTTCTTCAAAAAATATTGAGCCTATTAATGAGAAGGATTTGATTGATAAAATAATAAATAAAAATAGGATTCTTATACAGAAAAGAAAAATTTATGAAGAGGAGATACTTGAGGTTTTAAAAGCCTTTTTTTTCAGAAATACTCCTATTGGTATTCTCCGTCTTGGTATTTCACTTGACAGGTTTAGAAACAGGATTTTTGTTATTAACCTTATACTTATATCAGGAGTTTTTTTATTTGTTTTTTCCCTTCTTTTATTTATTTTAAGTTTTTATGAGAGATTTAAATATTTTCCTTCTTTAATTTTGTCAGATTACTCCATTTATAAAATAGAAAATAATAAATTGAAAAAAGTTTGTGGTAAAGAAATTAACTTGTCAAATTTGGATTTTAAAGATAAAAGGCAGATTTTATGTAGATTAAATGAAGATTATTATTTTGTGGAAAGAAATAATAATTTTGTAATTTTTTTAAAGATCAATGAGTTTATGGAATTATTTAAAGAAAGGGAGAAAAAGAAAGAGGAGGAGGGTATTTTGAGGATTTTATCAAGTTTTGCTCATGAAATAAAGAATCCTTTGAATTCCCTGAAATTAATATCATACAGATTAAAGGATAAAATAAAGGAGGATTATCCTGAGTTTGAAAAAGCTTTAAATTCTTTAACAAATTCTATTGAAGAATTTATGAATTTATTAAGACCTTTTTATCTTAAAAAAGAGAAGGTAAAAGTAAAGGATTTTATAGAAAGTGTTATTAAAAAAATTGAAGGGGATTTAAAAGATAATAAAATTGAAATAGTTGTAAAAGGCTTAAATAAAGAAGTATTTTTTGATTTGAATCAGATGGAAAAAGTTTTTTTGAATCTGATAAGAAATGCTATAGAGGCTCAGCCTGAGGGTGGAAGGATAGATATAGAAATTTTTGAGGAAAAGGGGAGATTAATGATAAAGGTAAAAGATTACGGAATAGGTATAAAAAGAGAAAATTTAGATAGAATTTTCGAGCCTTATTTTACAACAAAAAAAAGTGGAACAGGACTTGGTCTTTTCACTGTAAAGAGAATTATAGAAAGTCATGGATTTGAAATTTCTGTGAGTTCAGAGGAAGGTAAAGGGACAGAGTTTATAATAAAAATTACCTGAGATTAAAGATGGTAATGTTGAATGCTGAGAAAAGGGACAGGGAATTACTTAAACTCTTTTAATAACTTCTGATAGAAGTATTTCAAGTCTTTTATTTCCTTCGTCAATCATTCTCTGAGTTTCCATTATAAATCTTTCAAGTCTTTTATTCCCTTCATTAATCATTTCTTGAGTTCTTTCAAGTATTCTTTCTGTATTTTTTTTACTTTCTTCAATTATTCTTTCTGTATCTTTTTTACTTTCTTCAATCATTCTTTGTGTATCTTTTTTGCTCTCTTCAATTATTTTTTCTGTATCTTTTTTACTTTCTTCAATCATTTTTTGTGTATCTTTTTTGCTTTCTTCAATCATTCTTTGAGTTGCTTCAATCATTTTTTGTGTTGCTTCAATCATTTTCTTTGCTCTTTCATCTTCCTTTTGTATGAGTTTATTTGTGAAATAAGATAAAATAAAGGGTTGAATTAAGGCAAGAACTCCTAAAATAAGTGCAAGTGTATTCACTGTTTCTGTTGTCATTTTTTAATTTTAAAATAAAGATTTATTTAAAATCAAAAAATAAAAAATTTTAATAATAACAAAATCCCAGATTTGTTAAAAAAACTAAGAGGATTGGGGGGAGTTTTATAATAGGAAGAGAGTGGTAAAGCCCGAGCTTTTTATAGTTTCTACTTACATAAGGGAAGAGGCAAAGGAAAAGTGTAAAGTTTTTGGAATGAAGTTTTATAATAAAGATTAAAATAAGGGGGAAAAATTTAGAAAATAAATTATCAAATTTGGAAATATAGGCCAGAAAAAAGCAAAGAACCCTTTTAAATTTAAGAAGTAAATTTTTATGTTTAGAGGTTTAAAGAGGACCATAAAGGAACATTTTGTGGTAGGCACTCCTTGTAATCTTATTGAGCCAGAAAAATTTAATATACTAAAATGTTATGGTATTTCACATTTACCTTGACAATTTTTTTTATACTATAATAAATTAATGTATGGTTCTAATCCTTACATATTTTAAGTTAACAGGTTATTATGTATAATTTAATTATTTTATTTCTTTATTTAGATTATAATATCTATACAGGTTTTACATCTTCCTATTATTTTCTTCCATATGGTTATTACCTTCCATTTGTAGAAATAAATGTTACAGTTCCCAAAGGATTTAATATTGGTGTTTCTTTGAAAAAGGAAAATATGCTTTTAAAAATAAATTATAGTCTCATTGATGGCTGGACTAAAAATTATTATTCTGATCCACCATATTCTTCGGAAAAGAGTTTACATTTCAAAGAGATATGTGTAGAGTTTTCTTTTTTGTTTTCTATATTCTTAAAAGAATTTGATTTTTATTTTGGTCCTGGTGTTTCATCTTCTTTAATAAATATTTTCTATTATGATAAGACATTTAGAAATTCAGTTTTAGACACTTTTATAGAGGTAAATTTTGATGGAGATATTTTAGGTTTCCCTTTAATATTTGGTGTTGAGAAAGAAATCTTTAAGAGGTTTGGAATTTTTTGGGAAACTTACTCTCTATTTTATGGACTTTTGAATTTGGAATGGGAACGAAAAGGGGAAAAAATAAAAGTTCAAAAAGATTTCTTAGTTTTAGGTGGACTTGCTTTTCCCTTAAACTATCAAGAAGGAAAACTTGGGAGAATGACAATAGGGATAAAATATAAGTGGTGATATGGTTTCACTTTTAATATTAATTATTTTTGCTTTTAATGCTGAGTTTATAGAGAATAAAGGAATTTTATTTACTTTTAAAAGCACAGAACCTTTAAAAGGGGTGGGAATTTTTTATTCACCTTCAGGTAAAAATTACTATGCGGTTGCAGTAAAAAGATATTCTTTTCCTGATAAAGATATAGAGGACACTTTATTATGGGTATTTAGACCCGTTGAAAACAAAATTTTTGATAAGGTTAAAGAAAAAGGGAGGATAAAGGTTGTTTATTTAAAATGGGATGGTCAAAAATATGAAGAGGTTATTGAATTAAAAAATTTAAAAGTCTCTAACAATTTTTTTATTAGAGAAAAAGAAGAGAGTATTTCTAATTTTTCACATTCTTATGATTATGGCAGATATCCAAGTTGGCGAATGTTTTAGGTGAATCCACAACATACAGGAGAATATCCTTATTCTGTATATCCACCTTTGAATTATAAATGGACTTATAAACTTGTTCATAACGATTTTTTAATGATTTCTGCATCAATATCTTCAAATGGTGTGATTTATGTAGGTGATGGTGGAAGATTTTTAAGAGCAATAGATATAGAAAGTGGAAAAATTTTATGGAAGAAAGGGTTAACTGCGAATGTATGGACAACTTCACTTATAAATGATACACTTCTCTTAGCAGGGACAAGCATTTCTTTTGATACAACAATGGCGACATTATTTTTACTTAATGCAAAAAGAGGTGACTCAATTTGGGGAATACCCTTATTCACTGTTGAATTTCAGCCTGTCCCGGTGGATACTTTTATTTATGTTTCAAATTTACAAGGGGTTATGTATGGTATAAAAAATAGAGGGAAGATTATCTGGAGAGATACTATATATGCGGAAGCTTGGCCATATGCAGGAGGTGGAGCAATAATTGATGATTACCTATTTGCAGGAGCCGATGAAAGCCCATTTTTATCTTTAAATAGATATACAGGTGAGGAAATATGCAAATTTGACCCTTCAGGATGGATTGACAATAGGTTTCCTTTAGTAAAATACCCTACAAACATATACTTCTTTGCGTCTGAAACTTTGTATTGTGTGAATAAAAACCTAACAGAAATTTTATGGAGGAAAAATGAGTTTGGAAAGTTTATTCTCCCGACTCCTTCACTTTATGATACTTGGCTTTTATGCACTAGATTTGGAACTATTTACAAATTACATGCAGACACAGGTGATGAGATCTGGAAAATTCATCCTGTAGATTCAGGTGGCACAACAAGTATTACTATCACAGAGAATAAGATTTTTTGGGCAGCAGGAGATAATTTGTATTCAATTGATTTACAAAATGGAGATACACTTTTTAGAACTAAATATACAGATAAATACATTCCCTGGTTAAATTCTTGGTTCTGGCCTATATTTTATGGTCCTTATGTTATTGCAGCTCATTATAAAAAGATGTATATTTACAAAGGAACTGAGTTTAATATGTCTCAGAATGATGAGTTTTTTATTTTTTATCCGTCTTTGATTAGAAGTGAGGGTTATTTATTTTTAAATCTTTTATCTTCATCTTATGTAAAATTGGAAGTTCTTGATGTCTCAGGAAGGTTAAGGGAGATAATAAATTTAGGGAGATTAGAAAAGGGTAAGCATTTTTATGTCTTTAAGCCAAAAAATCTTTCAAACGGAATTTATTTTATAAAATGGAAGGGGGAAAGGAAAAAGTTTATATTTTTAAAAATAGGAAGTTAATAAGCGAAAATATTGGAGAAAGAAATGGATTTTATAATTTCCCTTGACAAGTTTTTTTAATCTTATAATAAATTATGATAAAGTTCGAATACTTTGACCAAATAAAAATTTTGAAAAGAGGATAAAGGAATGAGAATAAAAAAATTGAAAGTTATAATCTATGTAATTTTATCAATTTTTATTGTATCCTGTGGAGAATCTCCTGGTATAGGTGCAGGTAAATGGGGTGAAACAGAAGCGGATATAATGAGTGGCTATAATATTAATACCTTTATTATAGAAAATCAAGTAAAAAACTGTGGAAATACCAACAAAAAATTAACTTTTATTTATAATGAAACTTTAAGTTATGATTCAGTAAAAGAAATTGGTCCGTATAGTTATATAAATTTGCATAAATCTTTGAACACTATGTTTTATTTAGCAGTAGTTTCAAAGTTTAAGCAAAATCCTTATCTTTGGGGAATTACATATCATAATTCTTTTAAAGGCTCAGTAATTTTTGTGGAACCAATAAAAAAATATTTTGGAAGCTTACACCGGGTTGCAAATGGAAGTGTTTTAGCTCACGAAATAGGACATCAGTTAGCCTTTAAAAATCATCCTGTACCTATTGGATGCATTATGGATTACACATTCACTTCGTCCAATCTTCCTGCTGAATTCTGTATTTCTCACAAAGTTTCACTAAGGAATCTCCCTACTTCCAACCAGATATTGGCTTTTTCCAGTAATTTGGAAAATTCATTTTCAAACTTTTTAAATTCTGTTAGAGAATCTTTAACTCTTTATAAAGATACTTTCTATGTAGGAGAACCTTTAACTTTCAAAGTCTGGATAATTAATGGAGGGAAAAAACCTATTATGGTCGGGGGATTCATCCATAATATACAGGATTTATTCTTAGATCTAGAAATTACGCTTCTTCTTAAAGATAAAAGAGGGGAAATTAAAAAAATTAAACCTAATATTATGTATACCTTGGCTTATACTTTTTCTTCTAAAGTATTACCAAATGATACAGTTTATTACAAGTTTACAAGATATATAACTCTTTCTCCCGGTAAGTACTGGGTTAAGTTAAAAAGAGGATTTAAAGAGGGTAGTCGAAAAAATGAATGGGTTCCTTTTTATATTAAAGAATATCCTAACAAAAAAGAAAAAGAACTTGCTATTTCTTATTTTGACCGTGTTATGTGGAGTCATATTGAACCTCCTGTTAAGAAAGTTAAAAAATATACAAAAAGAGATAAAAATAAAAAAAGGGTGGAAATCTATGAGATATTAAAGAAAGAAAATAAAAATTCCCCTTATTTGCCATATGTAGGCTTAACAATCCTTGATTCGATGGTAATATTTTCTGAGTCGATGAGTTATGAGGATTTCAGAAATTCGGAATATTATAAGGATATTCAGAAGATGAAAGATTTTCCTTATTATGAGGATCTTATACTGTTTGATATTTTATTTTTATATCAGAGGTCATATTCTCTTAGAGATATTTCTTTATTTGAATTGATTGCTCAAAGACTTGGAGAAACTGAAAAGAGTGAGGAGAAGAATGTGTATATAAAAATCTGGAAAGAAAATTTTAAAGAAATCAAAAATAAAATGATAGAAGAGATAAATAAAACAAAGAAGAATTAAGGGGGGCTGATGAATAAAATAATTTTATTTTTTATTTTTATTTCATTAGAGATTATAAATGCTCAAATGAGTAAGACCACTATTTTATTTCAGGATAAAGTTACAAAAAGTATGGCAGAAGAATATTTAGGGACCCCTCTTTTTATGTATCCTACTTCAAGTGCTTGTTGTTTTAGACAAAAGCCAAGTGGAGGTTGGTGGCTAATAGGGATTGCTGCAGATGGTCCTTGTGATAGAATTATTTATGGAGATTATAATGATAACTGGTTAAGGGCATTTGATGAGTTTGGAACAGGTAAAGGCAAATTCAGGACACCAATAAAACTTACAAGTTCACCTGCAAGTGAAGTTTATGTAGTAGATAAATTTAACGGAAGAATAGTAAAATTGATTTATGATTTCCAAAATAAAAAACTTTTTTATTCAACTTCTATTGGTGAGGGAATTTTTAGGTTACCAGAAGATGTAGATTTAGATATTAAAGGCACATTAAATGATCCATGTGATGATGAAATATGGGTATTAGATGTTTACGATTCAAAGATTTATCATTTCAATACAAATGGAGAGCTTATAGATAGTTATGGAGAAAGGGGTCAAGGAGTAGGTAAATTTAGTTTTCCCATAGGAATAGCAAAAAGTTTATGGGGGAATTTTTTATATGTATTAGATCAGGGGAACAAAAGAATAGTAAAAATAAAATACCTGGGTCAGAACAACTATCAATGGGCGAAAGAGTTTTCTTTAAACGAACCCTGTTATTCCTCAATAGAAGTGGACTACGAAGGAGGAGTATGGGTAACTAACATGGTGAACTGTTTTTTAGAGAAATTTACACCTGATTTAGAGCCTTTATGTAAAATTGGAAAAAAGGGGGTTGGAGAAAATGAATTTATTTTACCACTGGAGATTTCCATTCCAAAAGGTTATGGCAATATTTTTATAGTTGAGCAATGGAGTGATTCGAGCGGTGGACAGCACTATATCCCAGGGATGGACATATTGAACCTAAATACCTCTCAAAATGAATTACTTGTAAAGATAAATTTCACAATTACATGGAACGGGAAAGTTACGATTGTAATATATAATCAAAATTGGAGTTATGTGAGAACACTTTATAGTAATTATTATTTCCCAATGAGTCATCATACTGTATACTGGGATATGAAGGATTATAGCGGGAATTTTGTTCCTTCTGGTAAATATTTTATAAAAATTTCAGCACAAAACTTATGGTCAAATCAATATATGAAAATGGATACAACTGTTATTATGTTGTCCCATTATTTAAACCGCCCTACAAACCTTTCAGCAAATTCTTCTTATCCTTATAATTCTATCACTTTAACCTGGAATGACAATTCAAACTATGAATCAGGTTATGAAATATGGAGGAAAGGGATAAATGAAAATTGGCATTCAATTTATATATATCCAACACAAGGGCAGGGAACAGGAGAAATTACATGGACCGATAACTATGTCTCAAAATTTAAGGACTACTTTTATAGAGTAAGAGCATATAGGGATGGAATTTATTCAGAATTTTCTAATGAAAAATGGGCTACAACATCTCCAATTATTGCATCATGAGATGTAAATAGTATAAACCTATGCTCATCAAGTAATAAGAATATTATAAGAATTGGAAACATTATACATACTGTTTATTCACACAATATGGGTATTTATCACGCCTATTCAATTGATAATGGTCTTACATGGAATCAGAAGAAAATAAGTTTCGGAAAATCTCCGACTTTAACATCTCATTATGATACTTTATGGGTTGCATATGAGAGGGTGGTAGATGGAAACCCTAAATATATAAAATTTGGGAAAAAATTAGAGGGAAATTACTGGGAATTTACATCTATAAAGAAAGAAGGCCTAAACATCAAAAAATTTTTAAAGATGACTTTTTCACAGAAAACTATATAAATAATCATCCTCTTGGTTTATGGCATATAAAGAAGAATAATTATGAGATTTATGAAAAGCAGGTTGT
Source organism: candidate division WOR-3 bacterium (assembly GCA_039804025.1). Taxonomy (NCBI): domain Bacteria; kingdom Pseudomonadati; phylum Caldifarciminota; species Caldifarciminota bacterium. The sequence continues at coordinate 37,673 of JBDRZP010000015.1, read as the reverse complement.
TTCGCCGATTCTTGATTCTATTTTAAAAATAAAAATTGAGAAAAAGCAGGGTAATAAAAATAGCACTTTCAATTTATGATGTTTCAGGAAGAAAGGTTTTAAATATTATAAATAAAGAGTTTGAGCCAGGGATTTACAGGATAAAATTTGAGAATAAATTAAATGAGGGAATATATTTTGCAGTTTTAAAAGGGAGGGAGAAAAAAGTTAAAAAGTTTACTGTTTTAAGATAAAAAACTTGAAATTTTAAAAAATTTTTATTAAAATTAATAATCAATTTTTTAAAAAAGGAGAAACCATGTGGGCAATAATTGAATTTAAAGGAGAACAATTCTTTGTGAAAGAAGGAAAAAGAATTTTAGTTCCCCTTCTTCCTGATGTAAAAGAAGGGGATGAAATTGTTATTGATAAGGTCCTTTTACTTAAAGAGAATGGAAAATATAAAATAGGTTCACCTTATCTTGAGAATGTGAAAGTGAAAGCAAGGGTTTTGAATCCTTTGAAAAAGTTAAAAAAAGTAATTGTTTTTAAAATGAAACCCAAGAAAAATTATAGGAGAAAAAAAGGACACAGGCAGAAGGTTACAGAGGTTAAAATAGAGAAAATTGAAATTTAAAAGGAGGTTAAAAAATGGCACACAAAAAAGGAATGGGTTCATCCAAAAATGGAAGGGATTCTCACTCTAAATACCTCGGAATAAAGAGATGGGACGGAATGTTTGTTAAAGCTGGAGAAGTGCTTGTCAGACAGAGAGGCACAAGATTCTGGCCTGGCTGGAATGTTAAAAGAGGGGGAGATGATACTTTATTTGCTTTAAAAGAAGGGTTTGTTAAATTTGAAAGGAAAAAGAATAGAGTTTATGTTTCTGTGTATACAGAAAGCGAACTTTCTAATTGAGAATTACAAAGGTTTTCACAGGTAAGGGGGACGAGGGTTTTTCTTCTTACTGGAAAAACAAATTAGAAAGAAAGGATTCTAAAATATTCCATGCTCTTGGAGATTTAGATGAATTGAATTCACTTTTAGGATTTTGTTACTTTTACTCTCGGGATCAAGATTTAAAAGAGGAAGTTGAAAAACTCCAAAAACTTATCTTTATTGCAGGAGCTCAGCTTATTATTCCTGAAGAAGAAAAAGGTCCAGAATTGAATGAAAATATTTTTAAGGAACTTGAAGAAAAAATTTCTAAATTAAGTGAAAGTTTGGGTCCCCTTAAAGAGTTCATCCTACCATCAGGGACTTTGGCATCTTTATATTTTCATTTAGCAAGAGCTGTTTCAAGAAGAGCTGAGAGGAGTGTAGCTGCTCTTCTTGATGAATTTAAATCCGCTAAAGTTGTCCTAAAGTTTCTTAATAGATTATCTGATTATTTATTTTTGCTTGGAAGAGAAATTACAAGGAGGGAGGGTGGGTATGAAAGAACTCTCGGTTCTTTTAAACCCTAAAAGTGTTCTTTTAATAGGAGCTTCACGAAAAGAAGGAAGTGTAGGATATGTGACTTTAAAAAATATGATACTTTCAGGTTATAAGGGGACTATTTATATTGTCAATCCAAATGCTGAGAGTATTTTAGGAAATAGGTGTTACAAAAAAATAGAGGATGTTCCAGATGTTCCAGAGCTTGCAGTTATTCTTGTCCCTTCTTTATATGTTCCTGAGGTGTTAAAGGGGTGTTCCGATAAGGGAATAAAAGCTTCTATTATAATAAGTGCAGGTTTTAAAGAAGCAGGCCCTGAGGGAGAAAAACTTGAAAAGGAAATAGAAAAAATTTCAAAAGAAAGGGGAATAAGAATTTTAGGTCCCAACTGTATAGGTGTGATTAATACTGATCCAGAAGTAAGGTTTACAACAAATTTTGCAAGTGATATGCCAAAGGAAGGTGAAATTTCTTTTATATCACAGAGTGGAGCAATCTGTGTGGCGGTTCTTGATTTTGCAAAATCAAGGGGAATAGGTTTTTCAAAGGTTATAAGTATGGGTAATAAAGTTGATATAGATGAAGTTGAACTTCTTGAATATCTTGGAAATGATGATAAAACTAAAGTAATTCTTATGTATATTGAAGAATTAAAAAACGGAAGGAAGTTTATTGAAGTTGCAAAAAGGGTGTCTAAGAAAAAGCCAATTTTAGCATTAAAAGCTGGAATGAGTCCTGAGGGTGCAAGAGCTGTTTCCTCTCATACTGGCTCTCTTGCAGGAGAACCACTTGTTTATAGAACAGTTTTTAAACAGGCAGGAGTTATTGAAGTCAGTTCTCCTTTAGAGCTTTTTGAATATGCTTCCCTTTTTGCTTCTCAACCCTATCCAAAGGGAAACAGGGTCGGAATAGTTACAAATGCAGGAGGACCTGGAATTGTTGCAACTGATGCTTTAATTGAAAAAGGTTTAAAAGTAAATGAACTTTCAGAGGAGACAAAAAATAAAATTAAACCCTTTGTATCTCCACATGCTTCTTTAAAAAATCCCGTAGATTTACTTGCTGAAGCAGATGCTGAAAAATTTGAAGTTGCAATAAAGGCGCTTTATGAGGATAAAAATATTGATGCTGTTTATTTTTTAATGGCACCACAGAGAATGATTGACATAGAAAAAGTTGCAAGAGTAATTGTAAATTATGCAAAAAGAAAGGAAAAAACTTTTGTGACTGTTTTAATGGGTGTTGTGGATGTAGAAAAGGGTGTAAATATTTTGAGAGAAGAAGGTATTCCCTTTTATAGATTTCCTGATGTAGCAGCAAGGGCTCTTGCACATTCCCTTAAATATTCTAATTTTATAAAGGAAAAAAAAGAAACATATAAAAATTTTAAATTTGATGGAAATATAAAAGAACTTTTAAAGAAAGAAAAAAGTGAAACTTTCATAGACCTTGATTTATGTTTTGAAATTCTTGAAAGAGCAGGTTTTGAGGTTTTGCCATGGGAAAGGGCTTCTAATGAAGAAGATTTAATAAAAAAAATTAAAAAAATCGGTTTTCCCTGTGTTTTAAAAATTGCTTCAGGAGAAGTTGTTCATAAAATGGATGAAGGTGGAGTGATTCTTGATATAAAAGATGAAAAGGAACTTTTAAATGCTTATAGAAAAATGAAAGAAAGTTTCAAGAGAAAAATTAAAAATTATGAAAAAGCTATCATTCAGAAAATGGTTAAAGGTGATTTTAAGGAAATAATTCTTGGTTTAAAAAAGGATGAAAGGTTCGGTCATATTTTATTATTCGGGCTCGGAGGAATTTTTGTTGAGGTTTTTAAAGATGTAACCTTCAGACTAAGTCCTGTTTCAGTGGAAGAAGCTGATGATATGATAAGAGAAATAAAGTTTTATCCATTTTTAAAAGGTGTAAGAGGTGAAAAGGAGCGGGATATAGAAAAAGTTAAGGATTTTATTTTGAGATTATCATCTTTTTCTCAATTTGCTAATGAAATAAAAGAAATGGATTTAAATCCAGTTTTTGTATTTGAAAAGGGTAAAGGAGCCTTTATTGCAGATGCGAGGATAAGAGTTTAATTTAAATTTTCTTTTCTTCCTTAGTATTTTTTTCAGTATCTTCTTTTATTTCTTTAATAGAATCTTCAGTTTCTCTTAAGGCTTTTCTAAACTCCTTTAAAGCGGTTCCAAGACCTCTTGCAAGTTCAGGTAATTTTTTAGCCCCGAAGAGAAGTAAAATAATTAAAAAAATTAATAATATTTCTTGGAAACCTATATTCATTTTTTTCTCCCTTTTAAAAGGATTTGAACCTTTTTAAAAATAAAGATATTATATTTTATAATTAAATAAATAGAAAATCAAATGGTGGGCGTAGCTCAACTGGTTAGAGCGCTGGACTGTGGCTCCAGAGGCTGGGGGTTCGAGTCCCCTCGCCCACCTTATGCCCCCGTAGCTCAACAGGATAGAGAGCGCCTGGCTTCGGACCAGGAGGTTGCGGGTTCAAATCCCGCCGGGGGTTTATAAAAAGTCTTAAAAATAGTATAATTTGAAATTTTATTTTTATTTTTCCTAAAATTAACCTTCCCTTTAGGGTCCAAATCCCTTATTAATTAACTTTTTTAAATGGAAGTCCATTATTACGATTTGATTATTTTAGGTTCCGGTCTTGCTGGATTAAGAGCAGCTCTTGAGGCTTCAAGAAAATCAGATGGTAAAGTCAAGATAGCTTTAATTTCAAAAGTTCAGTTAATGCGTTCCCATAGTGTTTGTGCAGAGGGGGGGACCGGGGCTGCCATAAATCAGGCTGACGGAGATTCTCCCCTTTTACATGCATGGGACACAGTTAAAGGTTCTGATTTTCTTGCTGACCAGGATGTTGTTTTCAGATTTGTTGAAAAAATAATTGAAGAAATCTATTTACTTGAACATTGGGGAATCCCCTGGTCAAGAAGGGAAGATGGGAGAATAAATCAAAGACCATTTGGAGGGCACTCTTACCCAAGAGCTCTTTTTGCAGAAGATAAAACAGGATTTTTTGAAATGCACACCCTTTATAACAGATTGCAGAAATATGATAATTGGGACAGATTTGATGAGTATTTTGTTACAAAACTTTTAATTAAAGATGGTAAATTTCACGGATGTGTTGCCTATAATATGAGTGGAGGTGAAATGGCTTGTTTTTACGGTAAAGCCTGTATAATAGCAACAGGTGGAGCTGGTAGAATTTATGCCTTTACAACATTCTCTCACAGTGTAACAGGGGATGGTTATGCACTTGCTTTCAGGGAAGGTATACCCCTTAAGGATATGGAATTTATGCAATTTCATCCAACAGGTCTTGTTCCCTCGGGGATTCTTATTACTGAGGGTGCAAGGGGTGAGGGTGGGTATCTAAAAAATAATAAAGGTGAAAGATTCATGGAAAAATATGCACCTAAAATGATGGAACTCGCTCCAAGAGATATAGTTTCCCGGTCTATGATGACAGAAATAAGAGAGGGTAGAGGTTTTGAAGGTCCTGATGGATTGGATTATATTCATCTTGATTTAACTCATCTTGGAAGAGAAAGATTACTAGAAAGATTACCTCTTGTAAGAGAAGTGGGAATAAAATATGTGGGTATAGATATAATTGAAAAACCTCTTCCTGTGAGACCTGTTCAGCATTATACAATGGGGGGAATACATTGTAATATTGATGGAAAGGTCTATGGAACTTCTAATATCTGGGCAGCAGGTGAGGTTGCCTGCCTCTCATTACATGGTGCAAACAGATTGGGTACAAACTCTACAGCAGAATGTCTTGTTTGGGGAGCAATAACAGGTGAAAAGGCAGTTGAATATTTAAAAGAAGCTGAAGAGCCACAAAAAATGGAAGAAATTGTAAAGGATGAATATGACAGAGTTTTCAATAAGCTTTTAGGGAAAAAGGGTTCTGAAAATTTATACGAAATAAGGAGAGAATTAAGAAAAACAATGGATACCTATGTGGGAGTTTTTAGAGATAGAGAAGGACTTGAAAAAGCCTTACAAAAAATTAAGGAATTGAAAGAAAAATATAAGTATATAAGATTAGAAGATAAAAGTAAGGTTTATAATACTGAGCTTATAAATGCTTTAGAACTTGAGAATATGCTTGATGTGGCTGAGGTTGTTACAATTTCAGCTTTAAAAAGAGAGGAATCAAGGGGGGCACATGCAAGAATTGATTTTCCGAAAAGGGATGATGAGAAATTTTTGAAGCATACTTTGGCTTATAAAGATGAAAAAGACGGTGTGAGGATAGAATATATCCCTGTAAATATAACTTACTGGAAACCTGAAGAGAGAAAATATTAAAAGGAGGAAATTAAATGAAAAAGAATTTTAAAGGAATTAAAGCTTGGTTTTTGCCTGAAAAAAAGGCAAATTTTGAAAGGTGGCTTTTTGGTTTTCATAGATTTACAGGGATTATACTGATTCTATATTTATGCCTTCATATTATAGTTGTTGGTTCAAGAGCTTTTGGAAAGGATGCCTGGATTAGTGCAATGAAAATGGTAGGGTCAATTGGTGAAGGTTTTTATCATAACCTTATCCATTTTCTTGAATATCTACTTGTTCTTGTAGTTGGATTTCATGCAATAAATGGTTTAAGACTTGTTATTACAGAATTCGGATTTCTCTTAGGAAAACCTAAAAGACCTGAATATCCCTATGTTGCATCTTCTTTAAAAAGACCAAGAGTTTTTTTATATTTTTTAATGATAGTTTTCTTTATTTATATAGTTTTTGGATTCAAGGAGTTTTTTATTTTTAAATAGGAGGTAAAAATGAAAGCAAAATACTGGATTTTACATTACCTTGCAGGTTTAATTCTTTTTGTTTTACTTTTAGGACATATATTTATGATGCATTTTTATAAGTTAATGGAAAAAATTGGTTTTGGAAGAGATCCTCTTGAATGGGAGAGTGTTTTAGAAAGGGCAAGGAATGTTACTCTTAGCACCCTTTATATTTTATTTTTATTTTTTGCCTTATTTCATGGTTTTTACGGACTCAAGAATATACTGATTGAAACAGATTTTGGTAAAAGATATGAAAAAATAGTTGTTTATATTTTCTGGATTTTAGGAATATTTCTCTTTATTTTTGGAACATATACAACAATTAAAGCAGGAGGGGTATAATGAAAGTTAAATTTATTATCAAAAGATATATACCTGAACTCGCAAAGAATGGTTTTGATAAGTTTGAGATAGAAGTTAAAGAGGGAATGACTGTTCTTGATGCCTTACTTTATATAAAAGAAAACCTTGATCCAACCTTAAGTTTAAGGTTTTCCTGCAGAATGGGAATATGTGGTTCATGTGGAATGATTATAAATGGAAAACCAGAACTTGCCTGTCATACTCAGATTAAGAAAATTGTTGAAAATGGAAAAATTAAGGTTGAGCCAATTCCAAATTTAACTTTGATAAGAGACCTTGTTCCAGATTTACAAAGTGCTTTTATGAAGCATAAGAAAATTAAACCCTATTTAATAAGAAAAGATGAAAAAGAACAAGAAAGCCCCACAAGAGAATATAAACAAACCCCTTCTGAATTACTTGAGTATCTGCAGTTCAGTTATTGTATTCAGTGTGGCCTCTGTATTTCTTCCTGTCCCGTATCCTCAACTGATGAAGATTTTTTAGAACCTTATGTACTTGCTCAGGCTTATAGATACTGTGTTGATTCCAGAGATGAGGGATTATTTGAAAGGCTTGAAATTGTTTCCAAAAGTCATGGTGTTTTAAACTGTCATTTTGCTGGTGGGTGTTCAAAAGCCTGTCCCAAGGGTGTTGACCCAGCTCTTGCAATTCAACTTTTGAAAAGATTGATTTTAAAGAAAACCTTTGGTTTATTAAAAGAGAAAAAAGGTAATAATATTGTTCCTCCCTATCCTGAAGGACCTAATAAGGACAAAGTTCCAAAGGCCCCACCTAAATCTGTTTGATTATGATTAAGATAGAATGATTTTATTTTTTCTTTTAAATCTAGCCTTTTCAGAAGGAGAGGAACTTGTATTTCATGTTTATTATGGTGCTTTTGGGGCTGGTATTGCATATTTGAGAGTTTTAAAAAGTGATTCTATTTTTCATTTTCAGGCACAGGGACATACAAATAAATTTTTTTCAGTTATTTTTTATGTTAACGATAGGATTGATACTTATTCAGATTCTAATTTTTTACCTTTAAAACAAGAAAAAAACCTGCATGAAGGGACATGGAAAAAAAGCATGTGGTATAAATTTGATTATGATAGCTTAAAAGTGTATGATTCAGATGGTAAAGTGAGTAAAATGGAAAAAGGTGCTTATGATGTTTTGTCTATTTTTTATAAATTAAGGAACGAAAATTTTAAAATCGGGGATACTCTTAAACTCCTTTTATTTGCAGATAGAAAGATTTATAAAATTTATACACTTGTGGAAAAAAAACAAAAGCTTAAAACTCTTATTGGTGAAAAAGATGCAATAAAACTTATATTACTTATGGAAAAATCAGGTGAATATAAAGGTAAATCAGGCCTTGAAGCAATTTTTGGTGGAAAGGGTGGACTTGAAATCTGGCTTTCTGATGATGAGAAAAAGGTTCCCCTTTATATGTCAACAAGAGTATGGTTTGGTTCTGTAAGGGCAGTTTTAAAGGAGATAAGAAAAATTGAATATAAAAAATAAATATTATGTTGAATCTTTTTTAAATAAAATACTTTTCTATTATAAAATTGAGGATATTTTATATACTGGGCACACAAAATTTCAAAAAGTTGACATTGTGAGGGTTTCCCTACTTGGTAAAACAGTTTTTCTTGATGAAAAAATACAGAGTGCTGAATGTGATGAATTTATATATCATGAGTCACTTGTTCATCCTGCCCTTCTTTTACATTCAAATCCAGAGTATATATACATAGCTGGAGGAGGTGAAGGGGCTACTTTGAGGGAAGTTTTAAAACACTGGAGTGTAAAAAAAGTTAGAATGTGTGATATAGATGAAGAATTTGTAAACCTGTGTAAAGTTTATTTACCAGAATGGCATAGAAATTCATTTGATGATGAAAGGGCAGAAATTGTTTATAAAGATGCAAGGAAGGATATAGAGTCTTTGAGTGATGATTCCATTGATATTTATATATCAGATCTTACAGAACCAATAGAAGGTGGACCATCTGCTCTTTTATTTACAGAGGATTATTTTAAAATTCTTGATAAAAAATTAAAAAAGGGTGGTATAAGTGTTTTCCAAGCTGGCTCAACAGTTATTTATTATTATGATTTTATTCTTTCACTTTATAAAACTTTAAAAGAAATTTTTCCCTCTGTTTTTATATATGAGATATTTGTACCCTCTTTTCATATGTCCTGGGGCTTTGTAATTTCCTTTAAGGAAAATTTAAACTTAAAAGAACTTTTAAACAGATTAGAAAATAAAAGAGAAAATGAAATTTTTAAGTATTTGAATTTTTTAAATCCTGATTATGTAAAAAAAATATTCTTTTTACCTGAATATTTTAAATCATCATTAAATACTAAAGGAAGGATTTTGACTGATAAAAACCCTTTTATCTGGGAAGGAGATGTTTAAAAATTATTTTTTAACAAGTGGATTTGGTGTAGGAGAAACTAAACTTCTTTCCTTTGATAGAGCCTTAAGGAGTGCCAAAATAGAAAACTATAATCTTGTAAAAATTTCAAGTATTCTTCCTCCCGGTGTTGAGAAAAAAGAAAAAATTGATTTAGCTCCATCTTCAATTCTTTATATCGCTTATGGATATCTAATTTCTGATAAAAAGGGTGAAATAATTTCAGCTGTTTGTGGAGTTGCAATACCTGAAAAAGAAAAAGATATTGGAATAATAATGGAGTGGAGTTCTTACGAGAAAAAAGAAAAAGGTATAGAGGAGGTTAAAAGGATGCTTGAGACTGCAATGAATGACAGAGGAATAAGGATAAAAAAGATAGAGATTGTTTCTATTGAAAGAAAAGTTAAAGACTTTACCTGTGTTTTTGCAGGTTGCGCAATTTTTTAATTATTTATTTGAACTTTTTATTTTAAATTAATTATTATTAAATTCAAAAAAAGGGTTCTAATCCCATTTCTTAAATTGGAGATAAAAAGTTGAGGAAACTTAAAGGTATTTCATATTTTACCTCAGAATCAGTAACAGAAGGACATCCGGATAAACTCTGTGATCAGGTTTCAGATGCTATTCTTGATGCTATAATTGAAAAAGACCCTGATGCAAGGGTTGCATGTGAGTCTTTAACTTCAAGGGGAATGTTTGTTATTGCTGGTGAAATTACAACAGATTGTTATGTTGAAATACCTGATATTGTAAGAGAAACAATAAAATTAGCTGGTTATACTAACCCAGCTTATGGATTAGATTATGAAACTGTAGCTGTTCTTACTGCTATTCAATCACAAGCTCCTGATATTGCTATGGGAGTTGATGCAGGTGGCGCAGGTGATCAGGGTATGATGTTTGGTTTTGCAATTAACGAGACTGAAGAACTTATGCCCCTTCCTATAATGCTTGCCCATAAACTTTGTAAAAGGCTTGCTGATGTGAGAAAAAATGGAACTTTACCCTATCTGAGGCCTGATGGTAAATCCCAGGTGACAGTTAGATACATAGATGGAAAACCTGATAAGGTAACAGCAATTGTTCTTTCTGCTCAGCATGATCCTGATGTTTCGATAAAGGAGTTAAGGGAGGATTTGATTGAAGTTGTTATTGAGAAGATTATACCAAGGGAGATGATGGACGATAATGTGAAAATTTATATAAATCCAACTGGTAGATTTGTAATTGGTGGACCACAAGCAGATACAGGTTTAACAGGAAGAAAGATTATGGTTGATACATATGGTGGATATGCAAGACATGGTGGTGGTTGTTTTTCAGGGAAAGATCCAACAAAGGTAGATAGATCTGCTTCTTATATGGCAAGGTATCTTGCTAAAAATATAGTTGCTTCAGGAATTGCAGAGACCTGTGAAATTCAGATTGCTTATGCCATAGGTGTAGCTGAACCTGTTGCTCTATATGTAAATACTTATGATACTGGAAAAGTATCTGAAGAAAAAATTGTTAAGTTTATAAGAGAAAGGTTTGATCTTACTCCAAGAGGTATAATAGATTTTCTTGAATTAAGGAGACCCATTTACAAGAGAACTGCTTGTTATGGGCATTTTGGGAGAGAAGAGGAGGGATTTACCTGGGAAAGAACCGATAGCAAGGAAGAATTTAGAGAACTGTTATAATTAAACTATATTGGCAATATAAAGAAAATAAAAATAGATAGATAATAAAAGGGAATCAATACGATCAAGAAAACCTCCGTGTCCTGGTAAAATATTGGAGGAATCTTTTACACCCATTTCCCTTTTTAGCATAGATTCCCATAGGTCCCCAAAAAAAGCAAAAATAGAAATAAAAATTCCAGGGATTATATTTTTTAGAATATTTTCTCTGAAAAAAAATGAAAAAATTATTGAAAAAATTAAAACTGACAAAAAACCACCAAAAAATCCTTCAATAGTTTTATTCTGGGAAATTCTCTCCCAGATTTTTCTCTTACCAAACAAATTCCCAACAAAATATGAAAAAGAATCAAAAAATATTACACATCCTAATAAAAAAATTATATGTTTTAACCCAAAAAGTGTTCGTATTTGATAAAATAAAGTTGAAGGAATAACTAAATAAAATATTGACACAATACCAGATGCCAAAAAATTAAATCCTTTTCTTTTTTCTGCTGAAAGAAAGGATAAAAAAAAGAACATAACAATCATTAACATTAACAGTGAAAGTCTTATATGAGGGAAGAAAATAATAAATGGAAAAAAAATTAAATCAACAATAAAAATTAAATGGGGATTAATTATAAAACCAGTATTATATAAGATTCTTAAATATTCCCATAGGGCAAAGAATAAGAATATAAAAATTAAAAAAAAGAAAGGTAAAGCACCAAGTAGTGTTAATAATAAAAATATAAAAAATAAAACTACTCCAGTTATTATTCTAAGAAAAAAGCCTCCCAAATTTTCTTTTCCTTCTCGTATATTCATCAATTGCCTTTAAAAAATCTTCTCTCCTGAAATCAGGCCAGTATTTTTCTGTAAAATATAGTTCTGTATATGCAATTTGAAATAAGAAAAAATTGGAAATTCTCATTTCACCACTTGTTCTTATTAAAAGGTCAGGGTCAGGAACTTCAGGCATATATAAATATTTTTTAAATTCTTCTTCATTTATCTCTTTTTTTCCATTTTTTAAAATTTTATTTATTGCATCAATTATTTCTCTCCTTCCTCCATAATTAATAGCAAGTATAAGGATCATATCTTTATTATCCTTTGTTTTTTCCTCTGTTTCCTCTATTATTTTTTTTGTTTTTAAAGGCAATTCCTCCCTGCTCCCCACAACTTTTAATCTTATTCCATTTTTAATCAAAAATTTAAGTTCTTTTTTTGCGACTGATTCAAGGAGATTAAAAAGTCCTTTAACTTCCTCTTTGGGCCTCTGCCAATTCTCTGTGGAAAAAGTAAAAAGTGAAAGGTACTTTATTCCAATTTCTCTTGCAGTTCTAACGATTTCCCTTACAGATTCAATTCCCTCTTTATGTCCAAGTATTCTTGGTAAATTTCTTTCCTTTGCCCATCTACCATTTCCGTCCATTACTATAGCTATATGCTGAGGTATTTTCATTCTTCCATTATTTCCTTTTCCTTTATTTTTATTATTTCATCAACCTCCTTTGTTTTTTCCTCTGTTAAATCCTGAACCTTTTTCTTTAATCTTTCAGCATCATCCTCTGAAATTTCTCCCTTATCTTTTTTCTCTTTTATTTTATCCATTAAATCTCTTCTTATGTTTCTTAAGGCAATTTTTGAGTCTTCCCCAAATTTTTTAACAAGTTTTACAAGTTCTCTTCTCCTTTCTTCAGAAAGAGGTGGTATAGGAATCTTTATAACACCACCTTCAACCTTTGGATTAAGTCCTATTCCGCTTTTTAAAATTGCTTTTTCAATTTCACCGGTTACATTTTTGTCATAGGGTTTTATAACAATCAATCTTGGTTCAGGTACACCAATCCCTGCAATTTGGATTATTGGAATCTCCTGCCCGTAGTAATTAACTTTTATACTTTCAAGAATGTGGGGAGAGGCTCTTCCTGTTCTTAATTTTTTAAGTTCATCCTTTAAAGTATTAATGGTTTTAAGCATTCTCTCACTACCATCTTTAATTATTTCCTCCATTTTTAATAATAAATAATTTAACGGGATTTGAACCTTAAACTATCATTTTATCAAAAATAATATTTAAATTCAAAGATTTAACTCAAAAACAGGATCACAGGATTTTGAATTTTTTAAATCCGGTAAACCTTCCCTGCATAATCCAATTTTTTCACAATAATTTTTTGCTTCTTTTACAAGTTTTTCAAGAATTTCCCTTCTAAAATCATAACTTAAGTACCTATAACCTCTTATTTTCTTTTTTTCCCATGGTAAATTTTCTAAATAGGGAAATATTTCTTTCATTCTTAAAAAATTATCCGGTTTTGCTTTATATGTTGAAAAAACAACCATAAAAACTCCATTAAGATTTTTTAAAATTTTATAAGCTATATCCTCTTTATCATTATATCCGGGAATAACAGGATCGATTCTTATACAAACTTTTATTCCTTCCCTTATTAATTTTTCTGCTACTTTTATTCTCTCACTTGCAGGTGGCGCAAATGGTTCAACTTTCCTTGAAATTTCATCTGAATAATGGGTAATTGTAAAAGATACAAAAGAGTTCATTTCTCTAAGTATATCAATATCCCTTAAAACAAGTGGTGACTTTGTTATTATTGAAACCTTAAAATTTTTTTCCTTTAATAGAAGAAGAGTTTTTCTTGTTAAAAGTAATTTTTTTTCAATTTCTGGATAAGGGTCAGAGGAAGAAGAAAGGTTGAAAGGATAAACATTTTTTATTTTTTTAATTTCCCTTTTTATAATCTCAATATAATTTTTCTTTAACCTTAATTTGAATCCATCTTTTATATAACTTGTTATATAACAGTATCTGCATCTGTGATTACAACCCGTATAGGGATTGACAGTATATTTTTTTTCACAGGTACAGAGACCATCTTTAAAAGGGTCAAATAAACTTATATATCCCATTATTCTGATTTTAAAATTTTGTAATATTTTTTAAGCTTTGAGAGAACCTTTTCATGAACAGTTTGAGGGTTTCTATTAAAAACTATTCTTATTGCTTCATCAATATTTTTAATTGCTATAATCTCTATTTTACCTTTTTTTATAAACTCAAGAACTTCATCCTGAAGACAGAGATTCGCTATATTTGATTCAGGAATTATTACTTTGAATTTTCCTTTAAATTCTTTATATTTTAGAGCTCTATAAATTCCTTCAATTTTTTCATTTAAGCCACCAACTGCCTGTACTTCTCCAAATTGATTTATAGAGCCAGTTACTGCACAGTTTTGGTAAACAGGATATTCTGAAAGGGATGAAATTATTGCAAGAAGTTCTGCCAGGGATGCACTATCTCCTTCTACACCTTCATAAGTTTGTTCAAAAACAATCCTTGCTGTCATATAAATGGGAAAGTTTTGTCCGTATTTGTATCCAAGATAACCTCTTAATATCTGTGTTCCTTTTGTGTGTATAGGACCGGATAATTCAGCTTCCCTTTCAATATCTATTACTCCCTCTTTACCAGCTGAGCATGTTGCAGTTATCCTGACTGGTCTTCCAAAGACTATTTGTCCATAAGTAAGAACAGTAAGTCCGTTTATTGTTCCAACCTTTTTACCTTCAAAATCGATTTGAATTATTCCCTTTTTAATCCATTCAAAATATGTTTCTTCAATTTCAGTTTCTTTAAATCTATTTTTAATAATTTCTTTCACATGATTTTCTTTTATTTCCTTTTTGTTCTCACTTTTAGCAAGAAAATTTGCTTCCCTTAAAAGGTCACATATTGCTCCAAAATTTGTTGAAAGTTTGTTTTGGTTTTCTGCGAGTCTTGATGAATACCATAAAATTTTTTTTATTGACTTTGTATCTGGATATAAAAGGTTTTCTTTATCACAGAATGTTTTTATAAATCTTAAATAATCAGTTAAATTTTCTTGACTTTTTTCCATAACAGTCTTAAATTCTATATGGACTTTAAATAATTCATTAAAATCAGGGTCATTTTCCTTTAAGTAGAAAAATGTGTAAGGAGTGCCTATAAGAATCACTTTTCCATTAAAAGGGACAGGTTCTGGTTTGATGGTTTTGGTTGTTTGAATATTTTCTTCTTCCGATAAATTTTCAATTAAAATTTTACCAGATTTTAAAGTCCATTTCATAAAGGTGTAAGCCGGTTCAATTTTTAAAAGTTCTTCAGCAGGAATAATTAAGAAACCTCCATTTGCTCTGTGAAAAGCACCTGGCATTATTCCTGAAAAATCAAGTGTTGGATTTTCAAGAACCCTTTCAATTCTTCCTATTATTCTTGAAAGGGTTGGGTGAGTTTCAAGAACAATTGGAGCACCTTTCTGATTTGAATTATCCACAAAAAGGTGAACTTTATATTTTTCTTTAAAAAAGGAATAGGCTTCATCGGGTTTTGAAGTTATATAGTCTAAATTTTCTAAAATATCCTGTACTGAATTTTTTACATATTTTATAATGTCTTCATTATTTAGATATTTTCCAATTAAAGGTGGAAAAATGGTTAATAAAGTTTTTGCTCCGAACTCTGATAGTAAATTTCTTATTTTTTCTTTAAAATCTTCGTTTATTTTTTCTATTTCAGAAACCCTTGAAGTAATTTCCCTTCTTATTTCTTCAAATTTCTTTTCAAATTCTTCTTTCTCCGGTTGAGTGAGCTCAGAATACTCTTCTGGTGTTAAGACTTTACCTTTTAATAGAGGGAATAAGTCAAAACCGTCTTCCTTTGGTTTTATAAGAATATTCAGTTCCTTAGCTTTTCCATAGATTTTATTAAGGATATTTTCTCTTTGCATTAATAAATTTTTAAAAATTTTTTCCTTTGCTTCATTAAATTCCCTTTTTTTAGTGATTTCTCTTATTTCTTCAAGACTCTCAATTATAGCATCCTCAAAATCCTTTTTAAATTTTTTACCTTGCCCATTTTCCAATAATATTGCTTTGGGGGAGAAGGGATTTTCATGTGAAAACACATATATAACATCAGGTGGAGGAGGCATTTTTTCAGCTATTTTTGATACATATTCCAGAACCATACTTGTCCTTCCACTTCCCGGTTTTCCTGATACAAAAATATGATGACTTTTTGAACTTATTTTTAAACCGAATTCCATTTTTTTAACAGCTTCTTTCTGACCTATAAATCCTTCAAGGGGTTTTAAACCCTTAATATTTTTAACTTTTATTTTTAAGTTTCTAATATAGTCAAGGTCTTTTAGATTGAGAGTTTTCATATAGATTTATTTTATAATAATTCAATATGGGATTAAAAGGACATCCTTTTGAAAAAATAACCCTTTTTGTTCTTGATGCCATTTCACTTTTTTTCGGGTTTAAAACAGCATATTGGCTTCGTTTTCAGAGTGGATTTATTCCCCTATGGAGGAAACCTGTACCCTATGAGGTTTATTTGAAATCATTTCTTGTTGTTTTTATTATAGGACTTTTAATTTATTTGTCAAAAGGAATTTATGAGAAAGAAAAAAACCTAAGTCTTTTTGATTCTTTTTTTGAAATTTTAAAGGTTAATTTTTTGTATATTCTTTTTATTACATTTATCTCTTTCTATTACAGGCAGATTTTATATTCAAGGCTTGTAGTATCTTTTTATTTTATTTTTATTTCCTTCTATGAGTTTATTTTCAGATTTATATTCAGAAGTGTTGTTAAAATTTTATTTAAAAAGGGAATTATAAAAAAGGATGCAATAATAGTGGGGGAAGGAGATATATTGAGGGCTATAAGGTCAAGGATTGAGGAAAAGCCTGAACTGGGTTTAAAAATTAATAAAATTTTAACTGCTGAGGAATTTATTAGTGGAGAAGAAAATCCAGCAGAAGGAACCACACTTATTCTTGCCATACCTTTTGGGAAACAGTTTTTAATACCTGAAATCATGAAAAAAATTGAAAAGAAAAAAATGGAAATTTACCTTGCTCCTGATATATATGAACTTATGTTAATGGGAACTGATACACTTTCTTTTGACGGTATTCCCCTTTTAAAGTTGAAAGAGAAGGGATTAAATCTATACCAGAGGTTTGTAAAAAGAACTTTTGATATTGTATTTTCTTTTACTCTTTTAATCCTTCTTTTTCCACTTTTTGTTCTTATTGCAATAATAATAAAATTAACTTCAAAGGGTCCTGTTTTTTATAAACAGGAAAGGGTGGGAAAGGATGGTAAAATATTTATGTTATATAAATTCAGAACAATGTATGTTGGAGCAGACAAAGAACCAGAACCGAAGTTTACAAGTCCCTCTGATCCAAGAGTTACGAAAATAGGAAGAATTTTAAGAAAATTTAGTATTGATGAATTCCCCCAGTTCATAAATGTTCTGAAAGGTGATATGAGTATAGTGGGTCCAAGACCTGAAAGACCATTTTTTGTGGAAAAGTTTAAAAAGGAGATACCAAGATATGATGAAAGACACAGAGTAAAAGGAGGTATAACTGGGTGGGCACAGGTTCACGGTTGGCGTGGTGACACATCAATAGAAGAAAGGTTAAGATATGATCTTTATTACATTGACAACTGGTCTTTTCTATTAGATTTAAAGATTATTTTAAAAACAATTTTTATCTTTTTATCTCAGAAAAACGCTTATTAAAAAATTAATTCAAATATTAAAAAATGTAAAAAGGAAATTAAAACAACAAAAGTAAGTGTTCTTAAAATTTTAAATTTAATAAACCTGTATGTTAAAAAAATTGTTATTAATGTAAATAAAAACTGCGAAATAAGATAGGATAAGCAAGCACCTTTTAGTTCAAATTTTGGAATAAAAATTGAATTCACAATAACTGTGAAAGGAATTAAAATAAGGTGATAGGGAATGATATAGAAATGTTTGTTTTCTGCAATAAGAAAGGAATAAAAGAAATAATTAAGTGTTGGGAAGGGAATAAATAAGAGTAAAAATTTAAGAAGTGGTAGAGCTGTGTAATACTTGTGTAAAAATCTTTTTATGACAAAAAAAGCCATTGGATAAAAAATAATTACAAGAAGTGATACTAAGATTAAATAAATATATATTATGTAATCTCTTTTTATAATAAATTCACTTAAAGAACCCTCTTTTGCTTTTTTTCTTGTAAGAAAAGGTAAAAATATAGTTGCAACAGCTATGGGTACCTGAAATATAAGATTTAAAAAATTCATTGCCATTGCATATATTCCAAATTCTCTTCTACCGTAAATTCCAAGAATGAAAACTCTATCAATTGAAAATAAAAAAATATTTAATACACCGATAAAAAAAATAGGGAACCCCACTGTAAAAAGAGATTTTAAATCTTCAAATTTAATTTTAAAATTAAAAAAAATAATTCTTGTAAAAAAATAGGCGAAAAAGAAAAGAATAAAATGGGATATACCAAAACCTAATACTGCTCCTTCTGCCTTAAAATAAATAGAGAAAAATATTACGAAAACAATAAGATTTATTGAATCAAAGATATTTAAAAAGGATAGTTCCTTAAACTTTTCAAGTCCCTTCATTGCAAATCTGTAAAATTCTTTTAAAAAATAAAAGGGTATAAGTGGAAGAGTTATAAAAAAGGATTTTCTGAAAAATTCTGAGGAAGTAATTGAGGATAAAAGAAGAATAATAATACTTAAAAGAGAAATTAAAAAAGTAAAAGAAAAGGCTGTATTTAAAAGAGATTTCAATTTGTCCTCTTTTTGAACTGCTCTATAAAAAGGAATCTCTCTCTGAAGCCCCTGAAAAATTCCCATATGCAAATTTATGAGATAGGAAATAAAAAGTTTATAAGCAGAAAATCCTCCATAACCTTCTGGTTCAAGAATTTTTGCTACTAAAAATCCACCCAGGGCACTTATTACAAAAGAAATTGTATTTGCACCAGCAAAAATTACTGTATCCTTGATAATTTTTTTCATTTTTGTTATATTTAATTGTGAGAAAATTACCATTATTATACGGTATATTTGGTTCAAAAGATGATAATTTGCTTTACAAAATAGAAAGATCCATTTTGGGAGGAGTTAAAATTTTTCAATTAAGAATGAAAGGAGTTGAAAAAGAAGAAATTATAAAAATAGGTAAGAGTGTAAAAAAATTATGTGATTTTTATGGTGTTACCTTTATTGTAAATGATGATCCTGAAATTGCCCTTTTACTTAAGGCAGATGGTGTTCATATAGGTAAGGATGATGCTGATATAGCTTATGTTAGAAAAAAAATTGGTAATAAAATTCTTGGAGTTTCCTGTTATGATAGTATAGAAAGAGCAAAGGAAGCAGAGAATATCGGGGCTGACTATGTTTCAATGTCCTCTCCCTTTCCGTCACCCACGAAAAAAGATAAAAAGATAGTTCCTTTTGATACCATAAAAAAAGCAAAAGATGTTTTAAAAATTCCCCTATATGTAATTGGTGGAATAAATAAAGATAATATTTCAATTTTATTAAACAGAGTAAAATGTGGTATTTGTGCTATCTCTGGTATTTACGAGGGAGAAGACCCCTTTATCAATGCTTTTGAAATGAGAGAGAAAATCCTTTTATACAATGAGGGTTCTCTCACCTTCTAAAATAAATTTTGGTTTGTGGATTTTATTTAAAAGAGAAGATGGTTTTCATGAGATAAGGTCTATTTTTATTCCAATTGATTTATGTGATGAGATTGAAATAAATTATTCCGAACTAACAAGGATAACAGCAACTGAAGGTCCAATTGGTGATGAGAATATAGTTTTTAAAACCCTAAAAATTATGAGCGAAGAAACCGGAAAATTTTTAAGTGCAGATATTTTTATAAATAAGAAAATTCCCATAGGGGGTGGACTCGGAGGTGGTAGTTCAAATGCAGCAAGTATTATAAAAGCTGTAAATGAGATGTATGAATTGAAACTTGGTGTTGAGGAAATGTTAATTATAGCAGAAAAAATTGGTTCTGATGTTCCTTTTTTTATCTTTCAGGAACCGGCAATTGTAAAAGGTAAAGGAAATGAGATTAAAAAAATTGATATAAAATTTCCCTTTTATTTTCTCATCCATTATCCTGGTTTTAAAATAGATACAAGGTGGGCATATGGTGCTATATCGAAAAACCTATCAGGGAATATAAGTAAAAAAGAGGAAAATTTTGATAAGGTAGTTAATTTGTTAAAAGAGAATAAATATCAAGAGGCACTTTATAGTATTGAAAACGATTTTGAAAAAATAATTTTTAAAGAATTTCCTGAATATAAAACTTTAATTGATTTTTATAAAGAAAAAGGGGCTTTAAAAAGTTTTTTAACAGGTAGTGGTTCTTGCCTTGTATCAGTTTTTGAGGATAAAATTAATATTGAAGCTCAAAAAGGAAAGATTTTCTGGTGCAGACAATGGGGCGTCGTCTAATCGGCAGGACATGGGATTTTGGATCCCAGAATGGTGGTTCGAATCCACCCGCCCCAGTTTATAATTTAAAATGAAAACTTTTTTAATTCTTTTTCTTATTAAAGCAGCAGATTCACCCTTTAAGGATTTGCCTCATCCAGACTCCTTTGATTTTGTGATTGCACTTAATTCTGATGTTGGTAACAATTTTGAACCCTGTGGATGTGGAAATCCACCCTTTAGAGGAGGAGAACTTTCAAAGAGAGTTTTTGTTATAAAAAGATTGAAGGAAAAATACGGTAAGAAACTCCTTACCTTTGACACGGGAAATTATGTGAGTCCATCTTCTAACAGAAATCTTTTAAAGATTTTTAAAGATATATTGAAGATGATGGATATTAAAGCAATGGCTCTTCTTAACAGAGAAGCTTCATCAAGAAAAGAAGATATTGAGTATCTTGTAAGAAATTTGAAATATCCCTATTTCAATATGAATTCAGAGTACAGTGAGCTTTTAACTCCTTATGAAGATTTTATATTAAGTGGAATAAAAATTTATTTTACCTCTTATATTCCAAAAGGCTCATTATCACAGCTTCCAGAATATGAAAAAAATATATTTGATAAATTAAAAGAAAAACTGAAGAAAGAAAGTTCAATTCTTTTTATAGTTACTCCCTATAATACTGAATTACCCTTTGATTCAAATTGTAATGTTTTCAATATTATAGGTAATTCAACAAAATTTGATGTTAGTTTTAAAAAGGAAAAGGGAATTTATTCTTTAACTATTTCAAGATACGGCTTATACATGCCACTCGTTTTCTTTGCAAAAAAAGGTAATAAAATTGAGGTTAAGAAAGTTCTCAATATTCCTCTTGATAACAAAATTGAAAAGGATTTAGAGGTAGAGAAATTAAAGGAAAAATGGGAGAACATGAGGAAAAAAGAAATAGAGGATATTAGAAAAAAATTTATGGAAAGGTCACAAAGGGAAAATAGTTTTCCTTTATCTTCAGCCTGTAAAAATTGTCATATTCAGGAATATTTAAAATGGAAAAACACAAAACATTCAAAAGCAATTGATGTTCTTATTTCTTTAAAAAAAGAAAGGGACTTTAAATGTTTATCCTGTCATACAACAGGTTATGGTAAATTGGGTGGTTTTCAATCAATGGAAAGTTCAAAGGAACTTGCAAATATCCATTGTTCTGAGTGTCATTATGTTGATTTAAGAAATCATTTAAGTGATAAAAGGGCTATTACATATAAAGAGGAAAACTGCAAAAAGTGTCACAATCAGGATCAGAGTCCTGATTTTGAATATGCTAAGTACTGGGAAAAAATAAAGCATTAATTTTTTTATTTTTTCTTTTTCTTTAAAGTATCAACCTTTACTGTATCTATAAAGGGACCAAAAATTTCAAAAGTTTTTGAACTTCCAATATTTTCCCATTTGTCCATTGCTTGAAACAGAATATTTATTTTTTTTTGGGGTGGTGATAATTTAAATTCAAAAGGGGGTATTGTATCAATTATAAATTCTTTACCATCCACAATCATTTTTACCCATTTAATTTTTGAATTATCCTCAACTTCTAAGGATATTTTAATAGTGTCTCTTATAGTATCTTTGTCTTTTAAATTAATTACCTTAATTTTTGGATTTTCAAAATCCGGTTTTCCAGGTGGTGGTGCTTTATAGCCGCAGGAGGAAAATATGAAAAGGAGAAATATCTTTTTAGAAAATTTCATTATTTTTAATATATAATAATAGCATGGAAAATATCACTCCCACAAGGATGAATATGTTGATTAAAAAAAGGCAGATAAAAGTAGCAGAAAGTGGTGCTTCTTTGCTCAAAAATAAAAGAGATGCTCTGCTTTCTGAATTTTTGAATCTTATAAAACCGCTTCTAAAGGAATATAAGGAACTTGATGAAATACTTACAAAGGCTGTTAATACTTTAATTTTTGCTCTCGGAAAGGATGGTTCAGAAGAATTGAGATCCGCTGCCCTTGCTTCAGCTAAGGAACTTATACTTAAAATGAAGGAAAAAAAAGTATGGGGTGTTTCAATACCTGAGATTGAAAAGAAAGATGGAAAGAAAAATATACTTTTAAGAGGTTATAGTCCCTTTTCAGTTACAACAAGAATTGACGAAACAGCTGATTCCTTTGAAATTTTGATAGATAAGATTCTTTCAATTGTTCCTCTTGAAATTAGGTTTAAACGAATAGGTGAAGAGATAAAAAAAACAACAAGGAGAGTTAATGCTCTTGAGCAGAAAATAATACCACAACTTAAGGAAGAAGTTAATTATATAAGAAGAGTGCTTGAGGACAGAGAAAGAGAGGATAAATTCAGAATGAAGCTTTTAAAGAAAAAGAGGGCTTAAAAATGGCTTTAATGCAATCCATTAGAAAAAACGCAAGATTAGTGCTTTTATTTATGGCCTTTGCCTTTATTTTATGGATTTTTCTTGAATTGGGAATGAATATTGCAGGTATTCAGATTGTAAAGCCTTACCAGAGGGGAATAATAGCTGAAATAGATAAGGTGCAGGTTAGTTATGATGCTTACCAGAATTTATTGAATGATTTAATAGAAAAAGAAAGAGAAGCAAAAGGTGATTTGAGTGATAGGGATATGATGATTCTTGAGTCAAGAGCCTTTAATGAACTTTTATTTAAAATAAGATTTTCGGAAATTCAGAAAAAAAGAAAGTTAATTATTGATGATCAGCTTTTAAATACAATAATAATGAACCTTCCTCCTCCTCAGATACTTAGGGATAGTTCCTTCTGGAAAAAGGATTCCTTTGATATTAAAAAATATCAGGAATTTTTACAAAATCCTGAAAATAGGGAACTTGTTTTAGCTTATGCTAAAAATATTACAGAATCCTATCCAGTTGAACTTATGAATCTTGACATTACATCTATGATTCACATTTCAAGAGATGAAGTAGAAAAGGAACTTTTTAATAGACTTACAGGTTTCACTTTTAAGTATTATCAAATACCATATTTTCAAATACCTGATACTTTATTTAAATTCAATGATGATACATTAAAGAAATATTATGAAAAAAATAAAAAAGAGTTTAAGAAAAAAGGTTTTTATAAAATAGGTTATGTAAAAATTGAGTTTAAGCCTTCAAAACTTGATACTGAAAGTGTTTTGAAAGAGCTGGAAGAAATAAAGAATCTCTTAACAAATAAAGAGATTGACATCGGTGAAGCAAAAACTTATACAAGAATTTTAAAATATAGAAAAGACACAACTTTCATAGCAAATGAAAAATCAAGAAAATATGGAATTTTAAATAAGTATAAGGAAAAAGAAATTACAAATCCTGAAATATTAGGTGACACAGCCTTTTTATTCAGTATTGAGGAAAAGAAAGAAAAGGAAATAAAGTATAAGGTTTTAGTGAGCTTTTTTATTAATACATCTTATGAAACAAGATCAAGCTTAAGAGAAAAGGCTAAAAATGTTTTTGAGATAGCAAAAAGTGAAGGTCTTAAAAAAGGTGCAGAATCGTATAAACTTGAATATAAAGAA
This sequence comes from candidate division WOR-3 bacterium, assembly GCA_039804025.1. NCBI lineage: Bacteria > Pseudomonadati > Caldifarciminota > Caldifarciminota bacterium. The sequence continues at coordinate 14,052 of JBDRZP010000015.1, read as the reverse complement.
ACTACTGAAGTTCCCTTTGATATTCCTTTTATTCCTGGTATTGGAGATTATGAAAATATAAAAAAGTGGATAGAAAAATCAAAAATTGGTTCTCTTCAAAAATTCTGGACACCTGAAGGATTTTATATCATAGAAATTCTTAAAAAAGTTCCTGAAAAATATGAAGAATTTGAAGAGGCAAAAAGCAGGGTGAAATTTATGTTCTTAAGGAATAAGAAAGAGAAGATGGGTTTAAATATTGCTGAGAAAATTATAAAGGGTGAGGATTATGATAAAAATTTAGTTATTGTCAGGGATTTTAATAATGTAAATTTCTTTGATAGGGTTTTTGGTATAGCTGATCCTGATAGAATTTTGGGGACCCTTTTAAAAATGGAAAAAGGTGAAAAGAAAAAAGTAAATGTTCCTGGTTCTGTTATAGTTATAGAATTGATTGATAAAAAGGAGCCTTCTCCTGATGAAGTATCAGCAAAAATTAATGATTACTATCAGAATTATCTCTCAGGTTTACAGAGAAAAATTTTTAATTCATTTCAGCAGGAATTGATAAGTAAGGAAGGTGTAAAAGATTATAGGTCAAATCTTCTGGAATAATTTATTAGTATATTTTATTTTTAATCAGCTTGTTTCTACTTACAAACTTAAAGATATATATTTTCTTGAACCAAGGGCTTTTAGCAATAAAAAACTGATAAAAGTTTCAGGAATACCCCTTAATAAAGAAATTAAAAGTTTTTTAATTTTAACAGGTTTAAACAAGGTGGAGAATTTTTATAAGACTAATGGATATCTTGATTTTAGAATAATTGACTATAAAATAACAAAAAGAGATGAAAAGGATATCCTTTATGTTTACATTTATGAAGGGGAGAGAAAAATAATCAAAGAAATTTCGCTCTTACCCGATTCCTTTAATTACCTTCTGAAATTTTTAAAGAAAAAAATGCCTTTTTATTATTCAGAGGATATTTTATCTCAGTTTGAAGAAAAACTTTACACTTACTTCACTAACAATGGGTTTATTTTCTTTAATTACGAAAGAATAGAGGAAAAAAAAGCTGATACTCTAAAAATTTTATATAATTTAAAACCTGGTAAAAAAATTAAAATAAAAGAGATAAAGGTTTTAGGTTTATCACAGAAAACAAGAAAAAAAATTGCTCTTGATGCCATAGAGTTAAAGGAAGGTGAATACATCTCTTTTGATAAAATTTATATTTCAATAAAAAATCTGTATTCACTGGGTATCATAAAAAGTGTAAGTTATGAGATATTACCCAACTCCGATTCAACAGAGGCAGTTATTTCTTTTAATTTGAGAGAAGAGAAAATGAGGGCTTTAAGAACAGGTTACGGTTATTCAAGTGATGGATTTTCCCAAGCTAAGTTTGAACTTGAACACCTCAATATTTTCAATAATGCACAAAAGCTTGCTCTTTTAACAAGATTTCAATTTAATTCAAAAATTTTTTTACATGAAGAAATGTCAATAAGATACCAAGATCCGAATTTTGTAATAAGAAAAAATATACTTGAACTTTTACCTTTTTATTACATTGATAGAATTGAGGATGTTAGAAGGTTTGGTTTTCAATCAAGATATATTATAAAAAGGAACTTTTGGGTATTTGAAAATAGCTTTATTTGGCAAAACATAAAAAGTATAGAAAAAGGAGAAGATCTATTCTATTTGAATGGTATGGGTTTTTCTTACTCACAGGATTTAAGGGATAATATCCTAAATACAAAAAGTGGTTATTACTTTCACAGTTACATAAATACATACGGTTCAATTTTTGGTGGAACAGAAAATATAATTAAAATAGGTTATAGTTATTCTTTTTTTGAAACAGTTAAAACTTATACATTTGCTTTTAAAATTTCAGGAGGACATGTTATTCCTTATCTCCCAACTGAAATAGTTCCTTATTCTGAGAGGTTTTTACTGGGTGGTGAAGGAAGTTTAAGAGGTGTAAAGAGATATTCAGTTGGGGATTTTGATATAAGAGGTATAAGAAGTGGAACTAACTTTTATTTATTTAATTTTGAAGCAAGAAAATTTTTAACAGATTATTTACAATTTGTTTTGTTTTTTGACACAGGAACAAATTCTAATATTTTTTCCTATAAATCTTTTAGAAATAACGCATTTGGTTTTGGTATAGGTATTAGATATTATTTCGGTATACTTCCTTTCAGAATAGATTTCGCAACGAATAATCATTTTCTAAAAACAAAGGAAGTTTTCCTTTATCTTGGGCTTGGTCAAAGTTTTTAAATATTTTCTATATAATCCTTAAGAGCTTCTTTCCAAGAACGTATTTTTATTTTTAACTTATTCTCAATTAAAAAAGTGTCAAGAACTGAATAAAAGGGTCTTTTAGCCTTTAAATTGAGTTCTTCTTGTAAAACGGGTTTAATATCTTTTTTTATACCAAGTAAATTGAAAATTTCCTTTGCAAATTCGAACCAAGATACTTCACCTTTGTTTGAAAAGTGAAATATACCCGACTCATTCTTTTCCCACAACATCTTTAGTGCGATAGCAAGGTCCTCAGTATAAGTGGGACTGCCACATTGATCAATTACAACTTTTATCTCCTTTTCCTTTTCTGCTTTTTCTATAATTTTTGTAACAAAATTTTTCCCCCTTTCACCAAAGAGCCATGATGTTCTTATAACAAGACCTTCTTTATTCCTCAAAACTTCTTTTTCTCCAAAGAGTTTACTTTTTCCATAGACATTTAAAGGATTTGTTTTGTCCCACTCCTTATAGGGGCTATTTTTAAAACCGTCAAATACATAATCTGTGCTTATATATAAAATTCTTATGTTTTTTTTAATTGAAAATTCAGTAAGAATTTTTGTTGATATCCAGTTAACAAGATAAGAGTTTTCTTCGTCAATTTCAGCTTTTTCCACATCAGTATATGCTGCAATATGCCAGATTCCATCAATTTCAGGTAATTTTTTTAAAAAATTTGTAAGTTCTTCAGGTTTTGATAAATCGAGGGATTTCCTGTCAGGTTTTATAAAATCATAATCTATCTTTTCAAGAATTTTATTGCCAAGCATTCCAGTTGCGCCTGTTAAAAGTATTTTCAAGATTTCAAGAGTTTTGAAAGCTCTTCAAGGGAAACAAGAACTTTTCTTGGTTTTGATCCTTCAGAAGGTCCCACTATACCGAGTTCTTCTAATTGATCAATGATTTTTGCAGCTCTTGGAAAACCTATGTTTAATTTTCTCTGAAGAAGGGTTGCTGATGCTTTTTTACTTGAAACAACTATATAAGCAGCTTCCTTAATGAGAGAATCAACTTTTTTACCTTCAATATCAATGAGTTCTATTCCCTCTTCTTCACTTTCAAAAGTTATTTCACTTAATTTTTCATAGTAATTTTCTCTTACAAGATTTAAACTTTCTTCGAATTCTTCAATATTTGAGAAGTATTCCTTCATTAAATTGAATATGTGTTCCTTTGTTTCATCAATGGCTTCAATTCTCTGACCTGTTATAAAGGGAATTAGCCCCTTTTCATATAAAATTTCGATTTTCTCAGAACTTATTTTTTTACCTGTTATTTCCTTAAATCTTTTTGTGAAATAAGGAATTGTAATTCTTTTTACAAGTTCCTCAACTTCTTCATCAGACACAAAGGGTCCGTGAAGTCTTATAGGTTCACCTTTTCCTGGAGGAACAAAAAGCATATCACCGCTTCCAAGAAGTTTTTCGGCTCCTGAAACATCAAGGATTGTTCTTGAATCTGTTATTGTTGGTAACCTAAAGGAAGCCCTTACAGGAAAATTAGCTTTAACTATACCAGTTATAACATCAACAGATGGTCTCTGTGTAGCAATAATTAAATGTATTCCAACAGCTCTTGCCATCTGGGCAAGTCTTGTTATGGAGTATTCAATTTTATTTTTTTCTGTTAACATGAGATCTGCAAATTCATCAACAATTATAACTATATAAGCCATTTTATCCTTTTTCTTTTTATTATAACTTTCTATATCTCTTACACCTTCTTTTGCGAATATTTTGTATCTTTCTTCCATCCAGTTTGTTGCAAGTTTCAGGATATCAATAGCCTTTTTTCTATCGTTTATAACATTTGTTAAAAGGTAAGGTATTCCTTCAAATCTTGAAAGTTCAACCCTTTTTGGATCAATAAGAAGGAGTTTTACTTCGTTAGGGTTTGCCTTTATTATTATTGAGACAATTATTGAGGTTATAAAAACAGATTTTCCGCTTCCTGTTGCACCTGCAATAAGAAGGTGAGGCATTTTTGTAAGATCAGCAAAATAGGGGTTTCCATCTGTTGTAACCCCAAAGGGTATTGTTAATAAACTTGTTTTAAAAAAGTTTTTTGAATTTAAAAGGTTTCCAATTCGTAGTGTTATATTTTTTCTATTTGGAACTTCTATACCAACTGTTCCTTTATCGGGCAATGGAGTTACAACTCTAACTCTTGAAGATTTCATTCTTAAAGCAAGGTCTTCTGAAAGGTTTTTAATTCTTTTAATTTGAATTCCCTTTTCAGGTTCAAATTCATAAAGGGTAATAAAAGGTCCAGGGTGAATTTCCTTAATTTCTCCCTTTATTCCAAATTCTTCAAGTTTTTCTTTTATTTTTTTTGCTTCTTCTTCCAGTTCCTGTTTTTTTAATTCAGTTTTTATTTCCTCTATTTTAAAAATCTGTAATAATTTTTCTTTATCAATTTTTATTTCTTTTATTGATCCTTCTTTATTTTCTTCTTTTTCCTTAATTTCAATTTTTTTTTCTTTCTTTTGTTCTTTAATCTTTGGTTCTAATTTTATCTTTTTTTTAAATTTTAAATTTTTTAGATACATATAAAAAGGTGAAATAAGGAGGAATAAAATGATAAATAGGGGATATACGTTAAAAAGTTCCCTTATTTTTTTGTAAAAAAAGAATATTTTTGTATTTTTTTCAATAAGCCCCTCAAAGATAAAAAATAATCCAAAAGGTAAAAGTAAAAAATAGAGGGTTAAGGTAAAGAATAATTTTTTAAATTTTTCATTAATTAAAAAAAGGGAAAGTCCCAATAAAAAGAACGTTATTGAAAAGGAATAAATAATTCCGAATTCTTTTAAAAAAAATTTTTTAATAATTTCACCAAAATTCCCTCCTAAATTTGGTTTTATAGGTAAAAGAGAAATCAAGATATAAACTGAAACAACAAGAAGAAAAATTCCAAAGTTTTTTTTCATATATTTTTTATTTTATCATAAAACTTCTTTAAATTATCTTCCCAGTTTGCTTTCATTTCTATAATATTTTTGTTTATTTCGCCAGCTTTAATTCTTAAGTTTTTATTATCAATAGCTTCTTTTATTTTTTTACTGAGTTCTTCTGAGTTTAAAGGATCAAAGAGAAAACCGTTCACACCATCAAGAATCCATTCCCTGTTTCCAAGAATATCAGAAACTACAGGAAAAAGACCGAAACACATTGCTTCAAGTAATGAAACACTTGTCCCGTCATAGAGGGATGAGGATAAATATATATCAGACTCTTCAAGCAATTTATATAGATTTTCTCTTTCCTGAAATTCAAGAAATTCAACCTTATCGAAGATTCCCTTTCTATATACCATTTCCTTTACCTTTTTTTCAAGAGAACCCCTTGCTATCCATATAATTTTAAAATTCTTGTTTTGAATTTTTGAAAGGGCATCTATAATTACAAAGGGATTATAAATTCTTTCCAGCTTTCTATTTGTAAAAAGGATAGTTCTTTTATCATCTTTTTTAATATTTTTCCCTCTTTCTCTTAATTCTCTATTTACACCAAAAGGTATTATTATAATTTTTTCTGAATTTATTTTGAATTTAGTTACAATTATTTCTTTCATAAATTTAGCATCAACTACTATTAGTTTTGCTTTATTAAAAATTCTTTTTGAAATTAATTTATGTATAAATGATTTAAAAGCAACTTTTATAAGATCACTACCCCAACAAAAAAGAACAAAAGGTTTTTCTCCCTGAAGGTATGATAGAAATCCGTAATTTGGTATAAAATGAGCAAAGATTATATCAGGGTTTATTTTATGTATAAAATTTTTTACCACATTTGCTCCTGAAAGGTATCTTGGGAAAGAGGGTTTAAATCTTGAATTAATTTTAATAAAATCCTCCAAACTATCTGTATTTAAAAGGGGTTCTTCAAAGGATAAAAGGTAAACTTTATAGCCAAGAGATTTATAACCTTCTATCCAGTTCCAAGTATGGGTAGATGAAGCATCAGATAGAACAAGAGCCCTTTTATTCATGGCAAAAAAGGAGATTTCGAATATTCTTTATAAAGTTCTTCTACCTTTAATTCAATTTCACCTTTTCTTGTTATTATTTTAATTATTCCGCTTTCATTTATTTTTCCAAGTTTAAAGATAGGTAAATTTTTAAAAGTAAGTAAAAATTCTTTTTCTCTTTCTTTTTTAATCTCTGCTATTATTCTACCTGCTGATTCTGAAAATAAAAACAGATCTGGTCTTTTAATATTTCTAAGATCAATATCAATTCCTCTTTTAAGAGCAAAACACATTTCACTTAAAGCAGTAAATATGCCACCTTCACTTACATCATGAGTTGATTCAAAGATTTCCTTTTTTAAAGATAGGTAAATTTTATTATAGAGTTTAAGAAATTTTTGAGGATAAACTTTCGGAACAATACCTTTTTTAAAGATTTTTTTGATTTTTAAAAATTCACTTCCACCAATTTCTTCTAAATTAGTTTTTCCAATGACATATACAGGGTTATTTATACTTTTAAAATAAGAGGAGGGAACTATTTTTTCATCATCAACTATTCCAATTCCTGTTATTAGTGTTGTTGGTAAGATTTTATATTTCTTATTTTTTGCCTTAAATTCATTATATAGAGAATCTTTACCTGAAATAAAAGGAACTTTATAAAATTTTGCTCCTTCTATTGCTCCAAGAACAGATTCTACAATCTCTTGAAGTGTTCTTTTATCCTCTGGACTTGCAAAGCAAAAGTTGTCAAGTAAGACAATTTTATCAGGGCTAGCCCCTTTACTTATAAGACTTCTTATTACTTCATCAACAGCATTCAAAGCTGAATTGAAAGGGGAAATTCTTGAATAAGAGGGTTTAATTCCAATAGAGATTGCAAGTGCTTTTTTTGAATCTCTGATAGGTTTAATTATGCTGCCATCAAAAGGAGATTTAAATATTTTTCCCTCTAATGGTTTTTTAAAAGTTTTTCCTTGAACTTCATGGTCATATCTTTTTATTATTTCTTCTTTTGACCTAATATTAGGTAAAGATAAAATTTTTAAGCAAATTTCCTTAAGTTCATTTAGATTTAATTCTCTTGGAATAAATTTTCTTTCCTTTATTTTTAATTTTTCTACTTTTCTTTTTATTATAGGTCTTTTTTCATGTATAAACTTGATATCTATTTCACCAAAAATTTTATTATTGTATAAGAGTTTTAATTTACCGTCTTTTTTAACTTCTCCTAAAATAGTTACTTCAACATTGTGTTTTTCAAAAATTTCTTTTAATTTTAGAGTATTTTTTTTATCAGCAAAAAGAATCATTCTTTCCTGTGATTCAGAAATCCATATCTCTCTTGGGGAAAGTCCCTTATATTTTAAAGGAACTCTTTCAAGATGAATTTCTGCACCAAAAGGATAAACATTTTCTGTTATTGCAGAGGATAGTCCACCGCCTCCTACATCAGTTATGAAATTAAAGAGTTTCTTTTCTCTTGCTTCAAGGATAGCATCAAGAAGTTTTTTTTCTGTTATTGGGTCACCGATCTGAACTGCTGAAATATGAACTTCTTCAGAAGTTTCTGTAAGTTCTGCTGAAGAGAAAGTTGCTCCATGTATACCATCTTTCCCAGTTTTTCCACCTGCAAGGATTATTAAGTTACCGGGTTTAACTTTTTTTCTTACAAATTTAGAAGGCAATATACCTATTGTGCCACAGAAGACAAGGGGATTTGTTAGGTATTCCTTTTCATAGATAACAGCACCACAAACTGTTGGTATTCCCATCCTGTTTCCGTAATCTTCAACACCTTTTACAACACCTTTTAAGATTCTTTTAGGATGGAGTATTCCTTCTGGAAGTTCTTCATGTTTGGTATCAAGGTTGCCAACGCAAAAGACATCAATATTTGCTATTGGTTTTGCTGAAAGTCCTGCTCCAAGTATATCTCTTATAACTCCACCAATACCTGTTGATGCTCCACCGTAAGGTTCAAGAGCAGAGGGGTGGTTATGGGTTTCAACTTTTGCGCATATTGAAATATTTTTATCGAATTTAAAAATTCCGGCATTATCTTTAAAAAGAACCTGGCAAAATTTTTTTCTATTTTTTTCTGATATTTTTTTGATTTCATTTAATAAAGAAATTTTTCTATTTCCATAGATTATTTCTCCTTTAAAGGTTTTATGGACACAGTGTTCAGACCACATCTGGGCAAAAGTTTCAAGTTCAATTAAGGTTGGTTCCCTTTTAATTTTTCTGTAATAATCTCTTATTAATTTCATTTCATCTTTAAGTAAATAGAAGTGTTTTTCCTTTGAAAGTTTTATTAAGTTTTTAGTGTTAAGATTTCTTATTTCAACAATTTCATTTTCAGGTGTTATTTCAGAGGGTTCAAAAAATGGGTTAATTATTTCTTTTTCAAAAATTTCAATTATTGGATTGTAAAGTGCTTTTTTGGCGAAATATTCAATTTCTTTTTCATTTAAATTACCTTTAATTATGATTTTTTTACCTCTTTTAACATTAATAGGAACACCTTTTTCACTAAATATTCTTTCTATTTCTTCTGCTTCAGGATCTTTAACTCCAAAGTGATAAGTGATTTCATAGGAGTTATCTGTTTTATTTAGAACAAGAATTTTTTCTTCATTTTCATCAATTATACATTCTAAGAGTATTTTTTCAATTATTTCTTTTTTTTCAGAGCTTTTTATCCACAGAATTCTGTATTCTTCTACATTTTCCAGATTTTTTAATCCAAGTTCTTTTGCTATTTCAAGATAATCTTTTAAAGTTTCAGAGAAAAGGTCTTTTATGAAAAATTTATAAACATTCATTTATTTTTTTAAAAGTATCTTATTTCAAAATCAGGAAAATTTTCAAGGTTATCTGACCATTCTTCATTTATTTCTTTAACAATTGCAAGCTCAGGTCCTTTCCATAGGTCCTTTATCCATTCTTTTAACAATTCTTCCTCACCTTCACCAACTGCTTCTACCCTTCCATCTCTTAGATTTCTGACCCATCCTTTAATGCCGTAGAGATCAGCTTTTTCTTTTGTGAATGCTCGGTAAAAGACACCCTGAACTCTGCCATAGATCAGGAGGTGAACTCTTTTTTTCATATATAAAGAATAAATTAAAAGTTTTTTAACTTACAAGTTAATGTAGAATACCATACCAATATTGAATTTTTCTGGCTCAATAAGATTACAAGGATTTTATACTACAAAATGTTCCTGTATGGTCTTCTTTTATCATAAAATCTTTTGTATTTTACCTCAATTTTTCTCTTCTAATAGAAAAAATAAAAGCTTTTTAAATAAAATAATAAAATGAAATTTAAAGACGATGGAAACTTTATTGTTTTAATAATGGATGATGGGGAAGATTTCATTCAAAATATAGATAGATTTATTCAGGAATTTAAAAAAGAAAAAATAATGCCTGTTGTATCTGCCCTTGGTATGGTAAAAGAAATTAAAATGGGATTCTGGAATGGTAAGGAGTATGAAATTCATGAAGAAAAGGAACCATTAGAACTCTTAGGAATTTCAGGTGTTATAACACCTTCCACACAACCCCCGTATCATTTTCATATTACAGTTTCTACAAGGGATGGAAAAGTAAAAGGGGGACATTTAATCTCTTCAAAAGTATGTAATACAATTGAAATGTTTCTTATAAAAGGAAACATTGATGTAAAAAGAAAAGAAGAAAAGGGGTTAAAAAAACTCTTTTTTGATTAAAAACATATTTTTAAGAATTTAAAACTTCAAGAATTCTTCTTAAATAATCTTTTACTGATACTGCACCTTCAATGAATGTCCTATTGTTTATGACAGTTTTGGGAACACCCATAACCTCATAAAGTTCTGCAAGTTCAGGAAATTCCGATACTTCAATCATATCCCCTCTTATTTTTTCATTTTCAAAGGCAAATTTATGGGATAGAACTACCATTTGAGGACAATAGGGACAGGAAGGTGTAACAAAAACCTGCAAATGCATATCTTTATCTATCTCTCTTATTTTTTCTTTAATTTCTTCACTTAAACCAGAATCACCTCTTGAGACCATACTTATTGCTTCTAAAAGAGAAGCAAACTCATAACCTGCTGGTATTCCAAAAAATCTTATTCTCTTATCATTTCCGTCTTTATCAAGAATAATTATGGCAGGAACTTTATCAATTCCATATTTAAAAGCATCCTCTTTATCAATCGCATAATTTTTAATCTCAAGAATAATCTTACCATTTGATAATTCTGCTATTTCTTTTAAAAGTTCCTCTGTTTCATTACAGAACCTGCAATTTATTTTCTGAGTAAAGAGCAAAAGTTTCACTTCATCTTTTAATCTTTCATTAAAATATTTTTTTATTTCCCTTCTATCTTCATCCCTTAAAAGTGCCATAGATTTTTTCCTTTTTTTAAAAGGGAATTGAACCCTTTATTTTAAATAAAAATTTTTTTAAATTTTCCTTACAAGCTTTAAGTTTTTTTTCCCCTTTTTCAGTAAGGTAATAAACTTTTCTGGGTCTTCCATTTACTATTCTCCATTCTGAACTTATAAGACCCATATTTTCAAGTTTTTTTAATTTTTTATAAAAATTAACCATGGATATATCAAATCCTGCATCTTTAAATTCTCTATAAAGATAATAACCATGAATTTTTTTAGAGGCAAGCATAATTATTATACACCTGTCAATAAATTTTATTTTCATTTTGATAATATTTTCATTCTAATAATAATTTATAAAAAATATTTTTTCAAGTCTTTACATTTTACTCAATTTTACATTAAAAAATACTCAATAAATTTAGGGCTCAAAGGGAGGAACTAAAGGCTCAAAGAAAAGAAAAATGTAAAGTTTTAGAGAAGCCATTTGAAATGGAGAAAGTGAGAAAAAGGTCTGAAAGGACTTTGAAAATAAAAAGGAATTATATCTTATAAATCGAAGTTTTTGATATAAGACTTTTATTTTTCTTATATTATTTACTATGAATTCAAGACAACGATGGGCAACAAGGATCGGTCTTATTTTAGCGATGGCTGGTAATGCTGTTGGGTTAGGTAATTTTCTAAGATTTCCAGTTCAGGCTGCTAAAAATGGGGGTGGGGCTTTTATGATACCCTACTTTATTTCTCTTCTGCTCTTAGGCATACCTCTTATGTGGGTTGAATGGGCTATCGGAAGGTATGGAGGAAAATTTGGGCATGGAACATCTCCTGGTATGTTTGATAAGTTATGGAGAAACCCTTTGGCAAAGTATCTTGGTGTTATTGGACTTGCAGGACCTATTGCAATAGTTATTTATTATATCTACATTGAGTCATGGACACTTGGTTATGCCTTTTGTTCTCTTTTTGGAAAATTGCCAAAAGTTCCTGAAGGTGCAAATTTTGAAGAGATAAATAAAATTTTTGGGACATTTTTATCAAATTATGCCGGGTTTAATAGTGATTCTCCTATATTTTTAAAACCTTCTCTTTATGCTTATTTAATTTTTCTTTTAACATTTTTTTTAAATATTTTTATTCTTGCAAAGGGAATATCAGGTGGTATTGAAGCTTTTGCTAAACTTGCTATGCCAACTTTATTTTTATTTGCTGTAATCCTTGCTATAAGGGTATTAACACTTGGTTCCCCTGTTGACCCGAGTGTATCAGTCCTTGACGGTCTCGGTTTTTTATGGAACCCTGATTTTTCTTCTCTTTTGAATCCAAATGTGTGGCTTTCAGCAGCAGGACAGATTTTTTTTACTTTAAGTGTTGGAATGGGAGCAATATTAACCTATGCCAGTTATTTAAAGGAAAAAGATGATATTGCCCTTTCAGGTCTTTCAACAGCTTCTTTAAATGAATTTGCTGAAGTTGTTCTTGGAGGATCAATAGCAATTCCAGCAGCCTGTGCCTTCTTTGGACTTGCAAGTGCAAAGGAAATTGCTCAATCCGGGGCTTTCAGTCTCGGTTTTGTATCTGTTCCAGCAGTTTTTTCTTATTTACCTTTTGGTTTTCTTTTTGGATTTTTATGGTTTTCACTTTTATTCTTTGCTGGTATAACTTCTTCTCTTGCTTTAACTCAACCTGCAATTGCTTTTCTTGAAGATGAATTTAAAATCAGGAGATTGCCTTCAGTTTTAATGGTGGGTTTATTTATTTTCATTTTTGCAAACTTTTCCATTTTTTTAAAAGGTTTTCTTGATGAACTTGATTTCTGGGTTGGAACATTTTTTATAACTTTTTTTGCCTTACTTGAAACAATAATATTTATTTGGCTATTTGGTCCTGATAAAGCATGGGAGGAGATAAATAAAGGTGCTGATATAAAAGTGCCAAAAATATTTTATTTTATTCTAAAATATATAACACCCTTAATCCTTATCATAATTTTTACATTCTGGATTTTCCAGAATTTTGGTTCTATTTTTAAAGAAACTTCTCCAGGAAAATGGATAGCAAGAATTTTTATTGTTCTATTTTTTGTTTTTACCTCTATACTTGTTCATTTTGCTTTTAAAAAGGAGAAGAAGGAATGAATTTAGGTGGATGGATTTTTTTAATAATTGGCTGGTCAACTGTCATTTCTCTTGTTATCTACTGTATGAAAAAAGTTTTTGAAAAGGGAAGTGAATTTTAATAATTTTATTATGTTTTTTTAAAATTTTTAAAAGATAAAAGTCCTTTTATATAATTTATAACTCCCTTTATTAAAAAATCACACTCTACATTTACATAATCGCCTACCTTTTTAAATTTAAAATTGGTATTATTATAAGTATAGGGGATAATCATTACCTTAAAAAAATTTTCCACTACATCCTGAACTGTTAAAGAGACTCCATCAATTGCTATTGAAGATTTTTTAAAAATGTAATCTTTAAATTCTTTTTTTAATTCAAAGGAAAATTCAAATTCCTCCTTTATTTTTTTTATATTTTTTATTTTTGTAAAAAAATCAACATGCCCCTCAATTAAATGCCCACCTATCTTTTTTGAAAACGTTAGTGATTCCTCAATATTAACAATCATTCCCCTTTCAAGTTTTTTCCCGAATTTTGTATCTTTTAAAGTTTTTTTAGAAAGATAAAATAGATATTCATTACCTTTTATTTCTTCAACCGTCAAACAAACACCATCAATACTTACACTATCTCCCTTTTTTAAATTAAAACCTTCAATCTTAACCTTTATTTCCTTGCCTTCTCCTCTCGTTTTTATATCAATTATTTTACCAGTTTTTTCTATTATTCCTGTAAACACTATCTCCAGAGATTCATCTTTTCCCTTACCTCTTCCATGGTTTTTTCTGCAACTTTTTTTGCTTTTTCAGTTCCTTCTCTTAAAATATCCTTTATTTCATCTTCCTTTAATTTGAATCTTCTTTCCCTAATTGGTTCAAGAAATTCATTCATTTTTAAAGCGCAGTTTTTTTTACATTCTACACATCCGAGTTTTCCCGATTCACAACCTTTTCTTATCTCAGGAACTTCTTCCCTATTTACGAGATTGTGATAAGCAAAAACAACACAACCATCAGGATGTCCCTTATCACCCAGTTTAATCTTTTGTGGATCAGTAAATGCCTTTTTTATTTTGTTTTCTACCTCTTCTTTTGAATCTGAAAGATATATAGCATTATTCAGGGATTTAGACATTTTCCTCTTATCTATCCCAGGTACCCTTGGAGAAGGTGAAAGAATAGGTTCAGGAATTGGAAAAGTTTCACCAAAAAGATAATTAAATCTTCTTGCAAGTTCCCTTGAAAGTTCAAGA